>JAYUXQ010000794.1:0-9260 GCA_043752905.1 Nannocystis sp.
TAGCGCCCGCCACCGCCGCGTGCATCGGCGCCTTCGACGGCCTGCACCTCGGCCATCAGGCCCTCCTGCGTCGCGCCCGCGCGCTGGTGACGACCGCCGAAGTCCCGGGCCAGGTCGCGCTCGTCACCTTCGACCCGCACCCCGCCCGCATCCTCGCCCCCGAGCGCGCGCCGCGGTTGTTGCAGTCCCCGGGCCAGCGCGCCCGCGTGTGTGCGGCGCTTGGCGTCGACGCGCTGGTGCTCCTGCCCTTCGACCGTGCGCTCGCCGACACCAGCCCCGAGGGCTTCGTCGAGCGCCTGCTGATCGATGGACTGAGGCCCGCCGCGGTGGTCGTCGGCGCCGACTTCCGCTTCGGCGCCGGCCGCCGCGGCGGCATCCACGAGCTCGCCGAGCTGCTACGCCCGGCCGGCATCACCGTCGACGTGGTCGAGGCCGTGCCTGTCCCCAGGGACATGTCCGATGCGCCATGCGAGCCCGCCGCAGGCGCCAAGAAGCTCAGTAGTTCGTGCATCCGCACCGCCGTCGTCGCCGGTGATGTCAGGCTCGCCCACACCATGCTCGGCCGCTGGTACAGCGTCGAGGGCGGCGTCGTGCGCGGCGCGGGCCGGGGCCGCGAGCTGGGCATGCGCACCGCCAACGTCGACGCCAGCGGGGCCCTCCTACCGCGCCCGGGGATCTACGCGGGGGCCCTGGGCGTCGTCGGCGGCGCGGGCCCATGGCCGGCCGCGATCAGCCTCGGCAAGAACCCCACCTTCGTAAACGACCCCGACGCCCCACTCGTGCTCGAGGTCCACGCCCTCGACCAACAGCTGGGCGACAGCCTCTACGGCGCCACCGTCGAGGTCGCCTTCGCCGCCCGCCTACGCGACGAGCAGCGCTTCCCCGGCCCCGCCGAGCTCATGGCCCAGATCTCTCGCGACCTCGCCGCGGTCCGCCCCGCCCTCGACCCCGCCGCGCTCGCCACCTTCGCTGCGCACGCCACCTTCGCCGCGCACGCCACCTTCGCCGCGCACCTGTCCCCCGCGACATGACCCCAAAGCCAGCCGCACCCGCGCTCGTCAGCGCCACCCTCGCCCAGGTGTACATCCAGCAGGATCACCTCGAGCAGGCGCGTCGCATGCTCGCGCGGGTGTTGCAGACCAACCCCGAGCACGGCCACGCGCTGGCGTTGCTCGCCCGCCTGCAGGCCCGCTCACGCGCCCGCCTGTACGCCGGCTACCGCCCGGGCCGCGGCCTCGCCGTTCGCTGGCACGATGCCCCCGACCTCCCTGACCTGCACGTGCTCGCCGCAATTTTTCGCCCGGTACCCGGGATCTCCGGTGCCTCGCTGTACGTCACCTCGACGGCCTGCCGCAGCACCAGCGGCGAGCACAGCTTCATTTTCTCCGGCGACGCACGCGGCCCCGCGACCGCGACCCTGTGCCTCGCCCGCTGGGACGGCGCCCGCCTGCTGCCGGTGGCCGTTCACGAACCCCTGTCGTGGTAAGGTCGGACTCGCCCATGTTCCGCGGAGCCTACACCGCCCTCGTCACGCCCCTTCGTCACGGCCAGCCGGACGCCCTCGACGAGCCCGCGATCGTCCGCCACGTCGAGCGGCAGATCGCCGACGGCATCCACGGCCTGGTCCCCTGCGGCACCACCGGCGAGGCCAGCACGCTGTCGCTGCGCGAGCACGTGCGGGTCGTCGAGCTGACCGTTCAAACGGCGGCCGGTCGCCTCCCCGTGCTCGCTGGCGCCGCCGCCAACGACACCCGGAGGGCGATCGAGCTGGCCCGCGCCTGCAAACAAGTCGGCGCCGCCGCCACGTTGCAGGTCACGCCCTACTACAACAGGCCGACCCAGGCCGGCCTCGTCGCCCACTTCACCGCGATCGCCGAGGCCAGCGACCTCCCGGTCGTCGTCTACAACGTCCCCGGCCGCACCGGCGTCGATCTACTCCCGGAGACCGTCGCCACCCTCGCGCGCCACCCCCTCATCGTCGGCATCAAGGAGGCGACCGGCGACATGGTCCGCATCGCCCGGATCCGCGAGCTGCTCGGCGACGACGCCGACTTCGACCTCCTGTCGGGCGACGACTTCACGCTGCTGCCCTTCCTCGCGCTCGGCGGTCACGGCGTCATCTCGGTGACCAGCAACGTCGCGCCGCGCTGGATCTCCGCGCTGTGCGACGCCGCTGCCGCGGGCCAGTGGGACGAGGCCCGCACCTGGCACTACCGCCAGCTGCCGCTGTGCCGGGCCATGTTCGGCCAGCCCAACCCGATCCCCGTCAAGTCGGCGCTGGCCCTGCTCGGCCGCTGCGCCGCCGACATGCGCCTGCCCTTGATCGCCATCGACCCCCAGAGCCGCGAGGGCCAGGCCCTCGCCGATACCCTGCAAACCCTCGGACTCGACACACCATGAGCGAACGCCTGACCCCCATTGTCATCGTCGGCGCCCGCGGCCGGATGGGCAAAGCCCTCCTCCGCGAGATCATCATCAGCGAGAGCATGGTGCTGGAGGCCGCCGTCGACCGCTCCGGCGGCCCAGGACTCGGCCAGGACGCCGGCCGCCTCGCCGGCCTCCACGAGCTCGGCCTCGTCGTCACCGATGAGCTGCTCCCGCGTCGCAGCAGCGTCGTCGTCGACTTCTCGCTCGCACAGGCGACCGAGGCCAACGTGCGCAAATGCACCGAGGCCGGCGTCCCGCTGATCCTCGGCACCACCGGCCTGCAAAAGACCACCCGCGAGCTGCTGCGCGCCGCCGCCAGGGACATCCCGATCGTCAGCGACGCCAACTTCAGCGTCGGCGTCACGGTCCTGACCAAGATCGCCGGCCTCGTCGCCCACGCTCTCGGCGAGCAGTGGGACGCCGAGATCCTCGAGATCCACCACAGCCACAAGCGCGACGCACCGTCCGGCACCGCCCTGCGGATCGCCAAGGCCGTCGCCAAGGCGACCGAGCGTGACCTCGAGACCGCCCTGCGCAGCGATCGCGCCGACGCCCACGCCCGCCCACGCGAGCGCGGCGAGATCGGCATCTCGGCCATTCGCGGCGGCGACTCGGTCGGCGAGCACACCCTCATGTTCCTGGCCGATGGCGAGCGCCTCGAGCTCACCCACCGCGCCACCGACCGCGCGATCTTCGCTCGTGGTGCCCTGCGCGCCGCCGAGTGGGTCGTCGACCAGCCGCCGGGGCTGTACTCGATGTCGGACGTGCTCGGCCTCTCCGGCCTCGGCTGACCGCCGGAGATCATGACGCAGCTCGAATTTCGTCTGCTCGCCCGCATCCGCACGGACGCGGGCGAGCACGGCAGCTTCGCCGTGCAGATCCCCGCCGACCTGCTGTACCTGCAAGGTCACTTCCCCGGCTACCCGTTGTTGCCGGGCGTCGCGCAGCTGCTCGCGCTCGTCCTCGACCGCACCCACGCGCTCTGGCCCGAGCTCGAGCAGCCGCGGCGGATCTCCCGCCTGAAGTTTCGTCACGGCATTTTTCCCGGCGACGAGCTCGAGGTCCACCTCGATCGCCACGCCGACGAGGTCCGCTTCGCGCTCCAGCGCGGGGACCAGGTGTGCACCAGCGGCGCGATGATCTTCTCCTGAGGGGAATACTCCTGGATCGGCTATCTTCGCCGTCCATGGTCCAAGACGTGCGCACCGTCGATATTGCGATCCTCGGCGGCGGCCTGGCCGGCAATTTGCTGGCCCGGCAGCTGCGCCGACAACTCCCGACCTTGTCGGTCGCGCTGTTCGAGCGCACCCGCGAGACCAGCTTCAAGGTCGGCGAGTCGACCGTCGAGATCGCCAGCAACTACTTCACGCGGCGGCTCGGCCTCTCGACCTACCTCTACGAGAACCATCTGCCGAAAAATGGCCTGCGCTTCTTCTTCGACACGCCGCAAAAAGACGCGGCGCTGGTCGACATGAGTGAGCTCGGCAGCACCCAACTGCCCAAGTTCCCCAGCTTCCAGATCGACCGCCAGCGCATCGAGGCTGACCTCATGCGCATGAACATCGCCGACGGCGTGCAGTTGCACACCGGCGCCCGCGCCCACGACCTGAAATTGCATGAGCAAGACGACCCCGAGCACCGCAACCCCAGCGGCATGCACGAGTTCACCGTCACCGAGGGCGACACGCAATATCCGGTGCGCGCGCGGTGGGTCGTCGACGCCAGCGGCCGCGCCAGCGCGATCGCACGCCTCAAGGACCTGCGCGTGCCGACCCCCGATCACGGCATCGCAGCCGCGTGGGGTCGCTTCACCGGTCACGCCGACATGGACGACTGGGGCCCGCCGGCGTGGCGCGGCCGCGTGCACCACACCGCGCGCACCCTCTCGACCAACCACTTCTGCTACCCGGGCTACTGGATCTGGTTTATCCCGCTCGGCCGCGGCGTGATGTCGGTCGGCTGGGTCGGCGAGCACAAGATCTTTGGCGATGCGATGCGCAAGCCCGAGGGCTTCCTCGAATTCCTCAAGGGCCACCGCGCCTGCTGGGACCTCCTCAAGGAGCGCGCCGAGCTGATCGACGTGCTCGCGTACAAGCAACTCGCGTACGGCACCAGGCAGTTCTTCGGCGGCGCCGACCGCTGGTTCATGGTCGGCGAGGCGGCCGCCTTCACCGACCCCTTCTACAGCCCCGGCAGCGACTTCATCTCGATGGAGAACGACTTCATCACCGACATGATCGCCCGCGATCACGCCGGGGAGACGCGCGCCGCGATCGCCGAGCGCTCGCAGACCTACGACGAGTTCATGCAGTTTCGCTTCCAGGCGACCATGCTGCTGTACCGCGACCTCTACCCGGTGCTCGGCAGCTTCGAGCTGCTAAAGCTCAAGTGGGACTTCGACATCGCCTGCTACTACAACCTGTGGGCCTCGCCGTTTTGGCACGACCAGCACCTCGACATGCGCCACCTCCAGGGCGAGCTGCGCCGCAAGGAGTTCGTGCTGCAGGGGCTGACCAACTTCTCGAACCTGTTCCAGCGGCTCGAGGCCGGCTACCGCACGAAGGGGCTGTGGCACCGGGCCAACCTCGGGCGTTATAACAGCGCGCTCGACCTCGTCGACTTCACGGACGAGCTGACGGCGCCTCGCCCGCGCAAGCAGGTCATGCGCACCACCGAGAAGATCTTCAACGCCGTACGCGGGCGGGCGCTCGACCTGCTCGCCGACCTCGGCGAGACGGCCAGCCCGGCCGAGCGGACCCTCCCGCTGCTGGACTTCCTGCTCACGACTCCCATCGTATGACGGATCGGCCAACCATGACCCCACGTCGCGTCGTCATCACCGGGGCCGGCGTCGCCTCGCCGATCGGGAACTCGCTCGCCGAGGTCAGCCTGTCCTTGCAGACAGACCGCCACGGCATCGTCACCATGCCCGAGTGGGACCGCATCGGCGACCTGCGCACCCGCCTCGCCGGCGTGGTCCAGAACCTCGACCTCGACAAGCGCTGGAACCGCAAACAGACCCGCACCATGGGCCGCGTCGCGCTGCTCGCCACCTACGCGACCGAGCAGGCGCTGGCGATGGCCGGCCTCACCGGCGACGAGGTCATCAGTTCCGGTCACGCGGGGCTCGCCTACGGCTCGACCTCGGGCTCGTCGGAGGCGCTCGCCGAGTTCTGCACCACGCTGTTCTTCAACATGAACATGCGGGGTTTGCAGAGCACCAGCTTCCTCAAGTTCATGGCCCACACCTGCGCGGCCAACCTGGCGCAGTTCTTCGGGGTGCGCGGGCGCATCATCCCGACCAACTCCGCGTGCACCAGCGGCGCCCAGGCGATCGGCTTCGCCTACGAGGCGATCAAGTATGGCATGCAGGACGTCATGATCGCCGGCGGCGCGGACGAGATGCACTACACCACCGCCGTCACCTTCGACCTGATGTTCGCCACCTCGGCGAACTACAACACCCATCCCGAGCTGAGCCCGCGCCCCTTCGACGTCAAGCGCGACGGCCTGGTCGTCGGCGAGGGCGCCGGCACCCTGATCCTCGAGAGCCTCGAGCGCGCGCAGGCCCGCGGCGCCAACATCCTCGGTGAGCTTCGCGGCTTCGGGACCAACTGCGACGGCATCCACATCACCGCACCGTCCGAGCCCGGCATGCGCGCCGCGATGGTGCTGTCGATGCGCGACGCGGGTGTCGACCCCGCGGACATCGACTACATCAACGCCCACGGCACGGCGACCGAGATCGGCGACATCGCCGAGAGCCAGGCGACCCGCGCCGTGTTCGGGCGCGCGGCCCCGATCTCGTCGTCGAAGAGCTTCACCGGTCACACGATGGGCGCCTGCGGGGCGATCGAGGCCGTGTACTGCCTGGCGATGCTCCAGGGCAGCTTCATGGCGCCGACCCGCAACCTGGAGTCGGTCGACCCGCGCTGCGCCGAGCTCGACTACGTCCGCGAGCTGCGACGCACCGAGCTACGCACGATCATGAGCAACAACTTCGCGTTTGGCGGCGTCAACACCTCGATGATCTTCGGCCGCCACGAGTGAGCCGCGGCTGCTACGCTGACGGCCGTGCTGGTCCGCCTGTCCATGGCCGTCGCGCTGCTGCTGGGCGTCGCGCTCGCGCCCGCGAGCGCGACCCTGGCGAGCAGCTGTCAAAAGGCCGGTGACTGCCCCGGCGGCCTGCGCTGCCATCAAGGCACCTGCGTCGCCGAGCCGATCCGCTGCGCGGCCGCCTGCGCCGCGCGCGACCTCCGGGGCGAGTGCTTCGCCTACGCCCCCGACTTCTGCGGCCCCGATGCCGTGTGCGCGCGCGCCTGCGTCCAGCGCAGCATGTACGGCGACTGCACGACCTGGGCCGCCGACGCCTGCGGCGAGAACATGGCCTGCGCCGTTCGCTGCGAGCAGCGCGCCACCGACGGCACCTGCCTCGGCTACGACGCCGACGTGTGCGAGACCCGGTCCGCCTGCACCTCCCACTGCACCCAGCGCGCCAGCAACGGCGCATGCGTCGGTCACGGCGGCGACCTGTGCGGCCCCTCGTACGCCTGCGCGGCCCGCTGCCTGCAACGCGGCCTCGGTGGCGACTGCACGGAGTGGGGCCAGGACATCTGCGGCCCACACGCGGCCTGTGCGAAGCGCTGCACTGCCCGCGACGGCGCCGGCAACTGCAACGCCTGGGGCGCCGACGTATGCGGCGAGGGTGCACTCTGCGTCCCCCACTGCATCGGCCGCGGCACTTTTGGCGCCTGCCTGGCCTACGGCCCGGACCTCTGCGAAGCCGGCAACTGAGCCGCTCTCAGGGTGCCAACACCGTCGCTCCATCCGCGATGCATCCGTCCCAGATCGCCATCATGTAGTGCAGCAGTCGCAGCGCCATCCACCGCTCGCCGCTGCTCTGGTGCTCGAACAACACATAAATGCCGGCATCCCGTGATGCCGATGCAAGGATCGCGGCCACAAATCGCCTCCGACCCCCGGCCGCGCCTGCATCTTCACCATGGCTCGGTGCGCCCAGCCATGCGGGCCCGTGCTAGCCTGCGCGGCCCATGCCCGATCCGCACCCGGACGCGCTGGTACCCCGCCTCGGGGACCGCAGCCTGTTCCCGACGCTCGAGCCCGCCGCGTACCTCAATCACGCCGCCATCTCGCCGCACTCGCTCGCGGTGCAACGAGCTATCAACGCCGTCACCGCCGACTACGCGCGCCGCGGCATGGGGGCCTTCCTGACCTGGAACGCCGAGCGCCTGCGCCTGCGTGGCCTGCTCGCGCAGCTGCTCGGCGCCGAGGTCGACGACATCGCCCTGATCTCCAACACCACCCGCGGCATCACGGACATCGCTTTATGCCTCCCCTGGCGCCCAGGCGACCGCGTGGTCCTGTTCGAGGGCGAGTTCCCGGCCAACGTCACCCCGTGGCAGCGCGCCGCGGAGCTGTTCGGCCTCGAGATCGAGATGTTACCGCTGCGCGACTTCCTGCACGACCACGGGCACGGCGAGAGCCAGGGCCTCCGCAGCCTGCGCGAGGTCCTGCGCAAGCCGACGCGCCTCGTCGCCGTCTCGGCGGTGCAGTTCCAGAGCGGCCTGCGCATGCCCATCACCGAGATCGCCAGGCTCTGCCACGAGGCCGGCGCCGAGCTGTTCGTCGACGCGATCCAGGCGCTCGGCGTGTGCCCCTTCGACGTCGTCGCCAGCGGCGTCGACTACCTCGCCGCTGGCGGCCACAAGTGGATGATGGGCTGCGAGGGCCTCGGTTGCCTGTACATCCGCCGGGACCGCGTCGAGGCCCTGCAACCGCGCGTGGCCGGCTGGCTGAGCCACGAGGACGGCCTCGGCTTCCTGCTCGCTGGCGCTGGCCTGCTGCGCTACGACCGGCCGATCCGCCAGCGCGCCGACTTCGTCGAGGGCGGCGCCTACAACACGATCGGCTGCGCTGCGCTCGCGGCCTCGCTCGACCTCATCCTCGCGCTCGGCGTCCCCGCGATCTTCGGGCACGTGCAGCGCTACATCGACGAGCTCGAGGACGGCCTGTGCTTTCGCGGGTTCACCAGCCTGCGCGCGCGCAAGACCGCCGAGCGCTCGGGCATCCTGTCGGTGCTGCCGCCCGACCCTGGCGACGTCATCGGCCTGCAGCGCGAGCTCGCCGGGCGCGGCGTATCATGCTCCACGCCCGACGGCGTGCTCCGCTTCTCTCCCCACTGGCCCAACGCCTTCGCCGAGATCCCCGGCGTGCTCGCGGCCGTCGACGCCGCTCTCGGCAACCCCTGACTTTTTCCATACGAGACCCCATGGACCGCCAGCGCCCCCGTACGACCAGCGACGAGATCGACCTCTACATCCGCACCTATTACTCGCTCCTGCGCAGCAGCGGCGAGGTGCGCGTGCGTGCCCTCGAGGAGTCGCACTCCTTCAGCGACTCGAGCCTGCACGCCAACGCGCTCTCGGGCACGCCGGACGTCGCCGCCTTCGCTTACAGCGCCGCGCGCCTGCCGGCCTGCATGCCGAAGATCCGCCGGATCGTCCTCGGCCAGTCGCACGAGAGCTTCGAAGCCGCCGGCTTCAAGATCCGCACCTGGGAGCGCGTACAGACCCGCGGCCGCCGTCGCCCGCTGCGCTTCGACGGCGGCGACCTGCTCGGCGCCTTCGTCTCCAGCACCAGCGACATCGACGACATCGTCCCGATCGTCACCGCCTACCAGATCGTCTGGAACCAGATGCACCTGCTGCTCGCCGACACCGAGCTCGGACGGCGCCTGCTGGCCGCGCCGAAAGACGGCCCGTTCCCCAAGGTCGACTGCGCCGAGCTCGGCCCGCTGCTCGGCATCGACGACG
>JAYUXQ010000795.1:0-3771 GCA_043752905.1 Nannocystis sp.
GGGCGAGGGGAGGACGGGGGCGAGGGACGCGACCGACCCACGCGAGCCCCCGCAGCGCGCGCCGTCGGGTGCGGTTCATGGTTCGCGCCGCCGCGACCGGCTGCAAGTCACGCGTCGCCGCGAAGTGCTGCTTGCTTCCGCCCGACTCGGGTCCACCCTGAGGCCCATGGAGCGCGCGAACACGGTCTCTCTCTCGATCCTGGAGCTGGGCCGGGTGCGCCAGGGATTCGACCGCCGCGCGGCCCTCGATCACGCGCGCGAGCTCGGGCGCCACGCGGAGGGCCTCGATTACCGGCGGATATGGGTCGCCGAGCATCACAACATGGCGGGCGTGACGACGGCCGCGACCTCGCTGGTGATCGCCCACATCGCGGCGGGTACGACGAAGATCCGCGTCGGCGCGGGCGGCATCATGCTGCCCAACCACGCGCCGTACATCATCGCCGAGCAGTTCGGCACGCTGGAGACGCTGTTCCCCGGGCGCATCGACCTTGGCCTCGGACGCGCCCCCGGTACGGACCAGCCGACCCTGCGCGCGCTTCGTCGTGACCCGGCCGGGGCCGACAGTTTCCCGCAGGACGTGCAGGAACTGCAAGCATTCCTCGCGCCCGTCCGCCCCGGGCAGAGGATCGAGGCGGTCCCGGGATCGGGCACACAGGTGCCGCTGTGGATCCTCGGGTCGAGCCTGTTCGGGGCCCAGCTGGCCGCGGGCCTCGGGCTGCCTTACGGCTTCGCGTCACACTTCGCACCGCAGGCGCTCGACCAGGCGCTGGCGATCTATCGCCATCAGTTCCGGCCGTCCGCGCAGCAGGCGAGCCCGTACGCGCTGGTCGGCGTCAATGTCGTCGCGGCCGAGAGCGACGGGGAGGCGCGGCGGCTGGCGACTTCGCAGCAGATGGCGTTCGCCGACCTGTTCCGCGGCACCCGCCGCCTGGCGCAGCCGCCGATCGACGACATCGAGACCTACTGGACCCCGCAGGAGCGGCTCCAGGCCGCGCAGATGCTGGCCTGCAGCGTGGTCGGCGGGCCCGAAACGGTGCGCGCGGGCCTGCGCGGGCTGGTCGAGCGCACGAAGGCGGACGAGCTGATGATCGTGTCCGATGTTTATGACCCGGCGAAGCGCTTCAAGTCGTTCGAGATCATCGCCGAGGTGGCGCGCGGGATGCCGCGGCTCGCCGGGACCTCGGCGTGACGCTGACCTGTCCCCGGAGACAGGTCACTCGTCGGGCCAGGCGGCCTCGGGGGCGAGCGGGGTCAGGGCGTTCCAGCGGTCGATCGCCTTGAGCATCTGGACGTCCGCGAGGCCGTGGAGGCACAGCAGCACGCGGTGATAGAGGCGGTACGCAGGGACGTCCAGGTGGTTGCGGGCCGTGAATTCGAGGACCCCCGCGAGCTCCTGCAGCGGGCCGGCGACGACCGGCAGCAGGCCGCGCAGGACCCGGAGCGCCGTGGTGTCGTCGCGGGCGAACAGGCGGGCGAGCAGGCCGCGGACCAGCGCGATCGCGGCGAGCATCGAGGGGTCCGCGGCCTGCGCGCGTGCCAGTCGCCAGGCGGTGCTGGCGTGCGGCTCGGACTGGGTCCTGCCGGCGCCCCACCGGAAGTACAGGACGGCGAGGTCGAGGTGCAGCTGCGGGTCGTCGGGGGTCCGTTGCTCGAGCACGCGATAGAGCTCACGGGCCTCGCCGCGGACGTCGGTGAGTGCGAGCTGACAGGCGAGCCCGCGTAGCAGGGTCACGTTGTCGGGGAAGCGTGTGACAGCGTCGCGGTACGCCGCGATGCGCGTCGCCAGCGTCAGCTGCTGGTCCGCGTGGAGCTTGAGGGTCCACCAGTCGAGCTCGGCGGGGCTGTCACTGACGAGCGCCTGCACTGCCTCCTGCAGCGCCGCGGTGGCGGCATCGGGAGGCTCGCGTGGGACTCGCAGGGGGTCGGGCAGGGGCGGGACGTCGGCCTCGCGCTCGGGTAAGGCGCCGATGACCTCGGCGAAGGTCGAGGGCGCGTCGTCGAGGTGGGCGACCGATGCGCTCGCGCTCTCGAGGGCCGGCGAGGGCGCGGCGGAGGGCGCTGACCTGGCTGCGGGGCGCGGCGAGCCGGCGCCCGCGCTCGCCGAGCCGACCGTCGCCGAGCTGGCGTCGATGCTCGCTCCCCTGGCCCGGGTCGCGGGGGCGGGCGTGATCTGCGGGGGGCGCAGGGGGGCGCTCGCGGGCGGTGTGGGGGGCGTGATCGGGCGGGCTTCGCTCCTGTCGCGCTCACCGCCGCGGGTCGTCGGCCTGCCCGAAAGGACAGGTCCGATGGGAGTCGTGACGCACCGGGCGGGGCTGTTCGAAAGGACAGGTTCGCTGGAGACGGCCCCGGGCCGGACGTCGTCGATGGCGAAGGCCTCGTCGATGGCGAAGGCCTCGTCGTCGGCGAAGGCCTCGTCGTCGGCGAGCACGACCTCGGTCTGCAGCACGCGCTGGTGCAGGGCCTCGAAGCTCTGGCGGTAGCGCTGGGCGCGTTCGCGGGCGCGCTGCTCGATGCGCTGGTCCATGCGCGGGTAGCCGAGGCGGTGGTTGAGCTGGACCATCAGCTCGTCGAAGCCGGCGATCGGGACCAGGGCGCCGCCGTGGCGCTGCACGACCTCGACGATCGCCGGGCCGGGCATGCCGCCGCCGGCCCAGTAACACCAGTAGATGCCGCCCGGGATGTCGCCGGGGCGCAGGGTCTCGCGCAGCAGGCCCATCAGGCTGCCGTCGTTGCCGCCGTAGCCGACGACGATCGGCGTGAAGCCAGCGAGCAGGCCGCGCAGCGAGGATACGAGCGGGTCGGGGAGCGCGGCGAGCTCGTCGCTGGTGTTCTTCGGGGCGAGCAGCAGGTCGCGGTGGATCTTGACGACGAGCGGGCGACGCGGGTTCGGGCGGACAAAGCCGGCGAGCGACTCGTGGCCACACACGAAGGGCAACTGGTTGGTGTAGATCGCGAGGGCGTCGGCGACGAGGTTGTCGAAGTTGGTGGTGATGACGACGCGGTGGCGCGTGTTGGCGAGGACCTGCGCGAGCACCGAGTAGCCGAAGCTGGGGTCGCGGCCGTGGAGGATGCGCTCGAGGTAGGCGTGGCCCTCGTCGGGGCGACCGGCGAAGCGGCGCGCGAACACCTGCGAGTACGACTCGACGGCGCGCTCATAGGCGAAGCCGGGGATGCCCAGAGTGTCGGCGCTGGCCCACTGCGCGAGCGGCCGGCGCTGGTGGTCCTCGCGGGCGTGGAGCTCTCGCAGCCAGCTGTCGACGAGGTGGCCGGCCATCGGGATGCCGGACTGCACGGACGCGCCAGCGCCGAGGATGAAGGCGAAGCGACGATCGGGGGTGTCCTCGATCTCCCGGAAGTAATCCAGCAGGCCAGTGACGGTCCAAATTGACGGGTCGGTCATGAAGCTCGACGAGGCTTCGATGGTGCGGTCGCGGGGTCGACGAGCGCAAGGTGGGACCTGGCTGCACGCCTCGCCGCGGACGGCGTGCGGACGGAGTGCCCGGGCGGCCTGGGACAATTTACTGGCACGAGGCCTGCACGAGCAGGCGGACGGGACCAGTCACCTGCAGGCGTTGCTCGGGATCAGCCTGACGCTCAACCGCGCGAAGCCGAAGGCGGTGACGAAGCTGCCGCCGGTCGACCCGGACCGCGACCGCGACGGCTTCATGAACGAGGTCGACCGCTGCCCGGACGAGCCAGGCATCGCGCCGGATGGTTGCCCGGACAAGGACTCGGACGGCGACACGTTCATGGACTCGGTCGACAAGT
>JAYUXQ010000796.1:0-3769 GCA_043752905.1 Nannocystis sp.
ATCGCGCCCACCCTGTCCGGGATCGTGTCCGGCCTCCCGCGCCGGTTCTCACCAATACTCCCTGCATGTCTACCCCTACCCATTATCTCGTCATCGACCTCGAGGCCACCTGCAGCGACGATGAATCTCTTCCCCGCGAGGAGATGGAGATCATCGAGATCGGCGCCGTCCTCGTCGACGCCGCCTCCCTCACCCCGCAAGCCGAGTTCCAGAGCTTCGTCAAACCGATGCGGCACAAGATCCTCAAGCCATTTTGCACCGATCTCACCACGATCACCCAGGCCGACGTCGACCGCGCCCCGCGCTTCCCCCAGGCGATCCTCAAGCTCGGCGAATTCATCAAAAACAAGGATATCCTGTTCTGCTCGTGGGGCGGCTACGACCGCAACCAGCTGCGCAGGGATGCCCAGCATCACCGCGTCAAGCTGCCGCTCGGCGAGCGCCACATGAACATCAAGGAGGCCTTCTCGCGGCGCCTCGGTGAATCTCGCCAGTATGGCACCGGCCAGGCGCTGCGCCGGCTCGGGCTCGCGTTCACGGGCACCCAGCACCGTGCGATCGACGACGCCCGCAACATCGCCCGCATGCTCCCCTTCGTGCTCGGCGAGCACGAACTCTCGCACGCCGCGGCCGACCCGCGCCAGGCCCAGCGTTGATGTCGTCTAGCCGAACTGCGACAACGCAGCAATGTAAGCAAGCGCGTCCGCGGGCGCGTCCGCGGGGAAGCCAGCGGTCGACCGCCCGAGCCGCGCGAGCCACCGGCGGTCGAGCGGCTGCTCGAGATCCCCGAGATCGACCGCCGCGCAGGTGGCAGCCTTGTGCTCCCCCGTCGCCTCACCGACCCCCACCGCGAAGCCAGCGAGCAACAGCGCCGAGCGCACCGCGGTCGCCCCACTGTATGTATACACCGTGGCGCCACCGCGACAGCAGCGACGCAACGCCGCGAATGCGGCGATCGTCCACAGCTCCGGGTTCGCCCGCGGCGAGAACGGATCCCAGAACACCACGTCGGCGCTGCCCTCCGGCTCGGCCGCCAGCACGCCGGGCAATGTCCCCTGAATGACCCGCCAGCGCGTGCGCCCGGTCTCATGGCATCCATCTTTCAAAATTCCCCGCGCGGCCTCCCCGGCCGCTCCCTCGAACCCGAAGTCACCGGGATGCTGCAACGCGAGCGCGAGCGCCTCGAGGCTGTGATCGAAGCTGACGAGCTCCAGCCGCCCCTCCTGCAACGTCTCCGCGATCCGCCACGCCGCGATCGCGTTGGAACCCGCGCCGAGCCCGACGTCGAACAATGTCACCCCGCCCGTCCGCAACCTCGCCGCCAACTTCGCCGGCTCGCAGTAGAGCCGCACCGCCTCGATGGCAGGGCCGACGACGGGGTGCATCACCTCGCCGGTGCCGCGATCGAGGATCGCCCGCGCTCCGTCGCGCGTCGTCACGACCTCGCAGCTCATGCGTCCTTTGCGGCCCCGATCCGGCGCCCACTGTGCTCGTGACGATCGATCGCCTCGATCTTCGCCCGCGCGTGCGCGGCATAGGTGCCGCGCTCGATGTGCCCGCGCGCCTCGGCCATGATCTGCTGATAATGATATAAATTGTGGATCGACAGCAGACGCGGCCCGAGCGGCTCCCCGCATTTAAACAGGTGATGAATGTAGGCCCGCGTGAAGCTGGCACAGGTCGAGCATCCGCAGGTGAGATCCAGCGGCCAGTCACGGTCGGCTTGTAGCTCACGCGACACCTTGACCCGCCCGGTCGACGTGAACGCCGTACCTTGCCACGCCAGGTGCGTCGGCAAGATACAGTCGAACATATCGACGCCCGCGAGCATCGCGTGCAGCAGATCCGGCGGCGTACCGACCCCCATCAGGTAACGCGGGCGGTCGGCCGGCAGCAGCTCCGCGGCCATGTGCGTGACCTCCTCGCGCTCGGACCGGGTGTCACCGACCGCGAGACCCCCGATGGCGAAGCCGTCGAAGGGATGCTCCGTCAAAAACGCCGCGGACTCGCGGCGCAGCTCGGGGAAGATACCGCCCTGCATGATCGCAAACAGCGCCTGCCGGGGATCGGTGCGGGCGGCCAGGCTGCGCAGCGCCCAGCGATGGGTGCGCTCCATGGCCGCGCGGGTGCTCGGCAGGTCGGAGCGCGCGTCGACGCAGACATCGAGCACCATCATGATGTCGGAGCCGATCGCCGTCTGCACCTCGATCGACCGCTCGGGCGAGAGCATGTGCTTTTGCTGGTTGGTATAACTGCGAAAGGTCGCGCCCTTCTCGCTGATGACGCGGTCCCCGGACAGCGAGAAGATCTGGTAGCCGCCCGAGTCCGTCAGCACCGGGCCGTCCCAGCGCATGAACCGGTGGATCCCTCCCACGCGGCGAAACAGCTCGATACCGGGGCGCAGCAGCAGATGGTACGTGTTGCCGAGCACCACCTGCGCGCCCACCTCGCGCAGGTCCGCGGGCGTCAGGCCGGTCACCGACGCGCGCGTGCCGACGCTCATAAATGCGGGCGTGTCGACCTGGCCATGCGGCGTGTCGAGCACACCGCGACGCGCGCGTGAATTCTCATCGACGGCGGCGACGCGGAACGGGAGCGGCATGGGGGCCGGAGTGTAACCCCTCGCGCGTCGTGGTAGCGTCCGCACGCATGGCGAAGAAGCCGGAGAAGATCACCCTCAGTCACGACTTCGCGTTTGCCAGCGACGCCGACCTCAACACGCAGATCGCTACCTTCACCGCGGCTCACGAGGCCCGGCACCAGGCCAGCACCGGCGAGCGGCTGGCGATGGACGCTCGCCGGTCGCTCGGGCCCAACAAGGTCCGCGTCACCTTCCGCATCGTCCCTGGCAAGCGCCGCTGATCTCCGCGCAGCTGCCGGGAAACCCGAACACGCACTGGACCAGGTCAGGACATTGCGCAAAACCGCCGTTCATACGAAAGACGTGCCGGGCGCGTGACGGACATCCTCGCCGCACTCGTCTCGATCGCGCCGACCCGCCGGCGGCGCTTCCTGTGGGCCGCGTGGTGGACCGCCTCGCCCTCGCGCGACCCGTTTCGCAAGCCCGATGCATCGAGCGGCGGGGCCCGCACGCGCGAGGAGGCCCTGCGCGAGGCCGAGGCCGCCGCGGGTCGCTCACTCGTCGAGGTCGAGGGCCTGTGGGCGCGCGCGTGGGGCCGCGTGTTGATGGGCCAGGCCGCGTTCCCACCCGGCGCCGTCGGCCAGCCGGCGGGCGCCGCGGACACGACACGGGCCCGCCGCGAGGCGCCGGCCGGATCGATCTGGCAGATCCTCGGCGTCGACACCCACGCGACCGTCGAGCAGATCCGGGCCGCGTTTCGCCAGCGCGTGCTCGCCACGCATCCCGACCACGGCGGCGATCCCGACGCGTTTCGCCAGCTGCGCGGCGCCCACGACGAGGCCCTCGAGCGCCGTGCCCGCGCACACAAGCGCCCGCATCGCAAGTGACGCCCGGGCTTGGCGATCCGTCACCCTGCGGTCATGCTGGTCCGCGTGCCGACGCGTCGCACCATCCAACTCGCGCTCGCCGCCTGCCTCCTGATGGCCTGCAAGCGTGACGTGTCCGAAGGGCCAGGTTCCCCCGCGACCGTCGAGCCCGCGCACGAGCCCGCCAAGCCTGCCAAGCGAGCGCCCCGCGAACCGCAAAAACAAACCGAGGCAGCGAAGGAGTCCGGCCGCTTCGCGGGCATCACCGCCGCCCACAACCGCGTGCGCGCCCGCCTGAAGATCGCCCCGCTCGAGTGGTCCC
>JAYUXQ010000797.1:0-9254 GCA_043752905.1 Nannocystis sp.
GGGAACAGCTGGCGCATCAGCGCCTCGGAGGCGCGCTCGTCGGGGCTGTCGAGCGAGAGGTTCTTCTCCTCGTAGACAGACTCCAGCTCGGTGAAGAACAGGCGATAGCTCGGGTCCTTGAAGCGCTCGGCCTCGAGGGTGGCCCATGCATCGAGGCGGTTGGTCGGCAGGTCGCCGATGTAGACGGTCATGTCGTCGCTGGTGAAGGCGTTGATGCCGTCGATGCCGAGCGTGGTGTAGAGCCGGTCCATCTCGTTGGGGACGGCGTGCTTGGCGATCTGCTGGTTCGCGGCGTCGAGCTCGGCGAAGATCGCGGCGCGCCTGGCCGGGTCGTCGGTGACGCGCAGATCCTTGTAGAGCTGGGCGACCTTGTCGAGGTGCGGCTTCTCGGCGGCGAAGTCGAGGGTGCCGAGCTCGTCGGTGCCCTTGAAGAGCATGTGCTCGAGGTAGTGCGCGAGGCCGGTCGAATTCGGCGGGTCGTTGCGGCTGCCGGTGCGCACGGCCACCCAGGCGGATACGCGGGGCTTCTGGCGGTCGGTGCTGATGTAGACGGTCAGGCCGTTCTTGAGCCGGTGGATCGTGACGCCCATGCCGTCGCCGGGGACCGGCCTGTCGAGCAGCGGTGGGAGGTCGGAGGCGGCGAGGATCTCGGCGGTGGGGTCCTTCGCGGACGGCGGCGGCGCGGTGTCGACCGCGGGCTTGCAGGCGGGGGCGAGGGCGAGGAGCGAGGCGCCGAGGAGCGAGACGACGAGCGGGCGGGTGCGAGGCGTGCGAGGCATGAGCGGCCCGGAGGGTATGCCGGGAGCGCGCCCGTGAACAGGGGGCTGGTGGCTCGCGGAACGTGGTAGCGAGGCGAGAGGCGAGGGGCGCAGGGCCGTCGCCCGGAGTGGACGACGGACCCCCGCGGTGCTCCTCAGCTCGCGCGGACGCGGCGACCGGCGCGACGACGGCCGATCAGCAGGCCGAGCGCGGTGAGCAGGGTCCAGCCGGCCCCGGCGTCGCGGTCGCTGCGGCAGCTGCAACCGCTGTCGCCGTCGGCCGGGGTCGAGGTGGTGTCAGTGTCGCCGGTGCCGGTGCTGCCGGTCGCGGTGGTCGGGCCGGCGGTGGTCGGGCCGTCGGTGGTCGGGCCGTCGGTGGTCGGGGGGGAGTCGCTCGTCAGCGAGTCGCCGCCGGTCTCGCCGGCGGTGCCACCGGATTCGGCGCCGCTGGTCGCCGTGGCGCTGCTGTCGGCGCCGGAGTCGGAGCCGGTCCCGTCGGCCCCGGTCGCGCCGGTGTCACCGGTCGCGCCGGTGTCGTCGCCGGTCGTCATCACGCCCTCGCCGAACTCGTAGGCGCCGACGTCGGGCGCCCCGAGGACCGCCCGCGCCTCGACCTGGGCCGGGTGGACGTACTGCGAGTCGGGCATGAGCTCCGCGGCGAGCGCGACGCCAGCGTCGACGGCGATCGAGTCGGGCAAAATGTCATAGTTGTAGCCGATGAGGTCGAGCAGCCCGGGCATGTCGGTCTGGATGTTGCCGAGGTCCATCAGCGGGATGTTGCCGTCGGCGACCGCGAACGGGGTGCCCATGCCGACGAAGAGATTGTTGCCGAGGGTGACCTCGGTGGCGGCCTTGATGTCGACGAAGATCGAGCCGGGGGGGCCGTCGTTGACGAAGGTGTTGTGGCTGACGAACAGGCGCAGGTCGGGGTTGGTGCCGCCCTCGCCCTTGTAGAGCACGACGCGGGTCTTGTTGTCGGCGACCGGGCCCTTTTGGATCAGGTTGCCGATGATGTAGGTCAGGCCGCCCTGCGGGAGGTCGATGAGGCCCGAGCCGTTGCCGTCGCCCTCCTCCATCAAGCGGTTATAGACGATGTGGTTCTCGAAGGCGCGCGACTTGAGGGTGTAGCCGCGCACCGAGTGATGCGAGTAGTTGCCGCGGAACACGAACTTCGGACCCTCGCCGACGTAGATGTTGTGCTCGTAGCCGGCCTCGCCGTTGTACGCCAGCTCGCTGAACTCGACCGTCACGCTGGTGGCGTTGGTGAGGATGCCGTTCTGGTTGTCGTGGATATAGCAGTCGCGGATGGTGACATCGGTGCCCTGGGCGCGGATGCCCGCGCCGTTGTTGCCGTCGCCCTCGCTGATCCGCGAGCCGGAGATCTCGAGGTGCTCGAAGGTCACGGGGCCGACGCCGCCCTCGACCACGAAGATGCCCTTCTTGTTGGGCGGCGGCACGGTGGCCTTGAGGTGGGCACGGGCTCCGCCGACGCCGCGGATGGTCAGGTCGTTGACCTTGATCGAGGAGATGTCGTCGACATACTCGCCGGCGTCGACCTCGATCGTGTCGCCGCTCTGGGCCGCGGCCACGGCGGAATTGACGGTCTTGTACTGCTTGTCCGGGCCGACCGAGAGCGTCGCGGCCGAGGCCAGCGCGGGCGCCAGCGCGGCGAGCAGGGTCCAGCAAGGCAGGTGAAGCGCGAGGCGAGGATGGGGAAGAAAGGGCATGGTGAGTAGACCTGCCCGTAACCATCGCGCGCGTCAATTGTCGGCCGGTGGCCTCACACACTGTCGCGCGACGCGTCTGCGTGCGCGTCGCATGTGCGTGAGACACGAGGTCGCGGACAGGCGGCCGTGCTGGTGTCCATGGACCGCGATGCCGAGGCATCGCGCGCCCGAGCGCCATCGGGTCGCTGGCGAGAGAGCGGGCTGGATCCGCGGAGGGGAGGCGCGCAGCGATCGGGGCGTGACGATGCATGGGGGGGAGCCCACGGCAGGTGTGGTGGGGAGAGGGCGGGGCTGAGCGGGGCCGTGGGGTCACTGCTCGCTGCAGTATCGCGGCGCCCGACCCTCGCGCCACAGCGTCTCGACCAGCGACGCTGCCGTGTAGCGCCGCCGCGGCGCACCCGGGAACCGCTGTGGATCATCCGCGAACATGACCTCACCCGCCGCGAGTGGGACAGGCACGTCCTACCCTTGTATATGCAGCGCGAAGCACACCGCGTCGGGGATGGTGTCGAACACGAGGCCGCGGGTCGACGTGAGCGCGCGGGAGGTGGCCTCCGCCAGACGGCGCTCGAGTTCTGACCGCTCCACGTCGCCGATTGTAGCAGGGACATGGCCGGGAGAAGGGTGCGCACGGACGTCGAGCTGAGCTCCGGAGACGGCCGCACCGAAGGCTGGCAAAACGAAGCTGGGTGAATATCCAGGTGTGGTCAAAATACCCAGTCGGTTTCAAGAGAATAAGCACTACGGACTCGCGGCGGGTTCGTGGGCGGGATCGGTAGATTAAAGCAGAACCCACCCTGGACGATCCGAAGAGTCTTGCTATGTTCCGGGCGCGGCTCTCGCCGCGGAGCGTAACCATGACTATTCAAGATACTGTGACCTCAATCTTGTGGACCGCCCTGACGCTGACTGCCTGCGGCGACGACGGTGGCGCCAGCGAATCGACCACGAACCCGAGCACCTCGGGCGTCAGCACGACCGAGACGGACTCGGGCGCGACGGACACTCCGACCGGCACGCCCACCGAGACCGGGGAGGAGACCGGCACGACTGTCGATCCATCCGGCACGACCGTCGATCCATCCGGCCCGACCGGGACGACCACCGACGAACCGCAGACCGGCACCACCAGCGCTGAGACCGGGGAACCGGAGACCACCACGATCCGCGTCGTGCACCTGTCTCCGGGCGCACCCGCGGTCGACATCTTCGCCAACGGCGATGGTTCAGCTCCCGCGGTCGATGGCCTCATGCTGCGCAACTCGATCACGCTCGCGGTGCCCGCGGGCGAGTACGAGTTCGCTATCGCGGCCGACGGCAGCCCGATCGAGGACGCAGTGTTTAACGTGCCGAAGCTCTCCTACGAGGCCGGAAAGACCTACACGGTGGTGGCGGTCGGCAAACTCTCCGAAAACACCTTCGACATCCTGCGACTGGAGGATGACACCGCCGGACTGGACCCGGCCAATGTGCGCCTGCAGATCACGCACGCAGCCCCGGCGGCGCCGTTCGCCGAGGTCGACGTCTGGGCTGGCGCTGACGTCGACTCGCTCGCCGAGCTGATCCCCGACTTCAAGTTCAAGTCGTCGGCCACCGCTGACGTCGGCCCGAACGACCTCACGGTCGCCCTCGATATCGACAATGACGCCGAACCGGACGCGGTGTGGGCAATCGCCGGGGCCGCGCTCGCGCCTGGCGTCGGTGCGGTCGTCAACGTGTTCGCCTACAGCGACGAGAAAGACGCTCCCTCGCTGCAGGTCGTCGCGTTCGACGGCGCGGCCATCCAGCTCGACCCGGTTTAAGCGACCACCGCCGCGGCACGGAACTGCGGCCGTTTCCCAACACGCCGGCCACGCCGGCGCCACGCCGGCCACCACACGCCGGCCACCACACACGATTCTGGCCGCGTGACCTGCGTAGACCGGCGCGCCGAGGAATGTCAAGACATTGTGCTGTGCAGCGCAAATATTGTGCTGTGTAGCGCAAATACTTGGTTTCTTCGGCATCTACAGCTGCATTTTACGTAATGCCCATTACATATTTGTCTCGAGGTGAATGTCGCGTGCCGTGGCGGCGACCTCGACCGCATGTCCTCGACGACAGCAGTCGAGATACGCGAGGCGTATCCGCGAGCGTGAACCCGAGCGGGCCGCGGACGGCAGCGCCGGGCTACTTGCCGAGCTTGGCCTTGAGCTTCTCGAGGCGGTCGTCGGCCTCGCGGACGCCGAGATCACGGGCCCTGGTGTAGGCGCGACCGGCGTCGGCGTAACGTAGCAGCTTGAAATAGGCGTCGCCGAGGCGCAGGTGGTAGCTGCCGCTCTTCGCGGCGACGGCGATCGCCTTCTCGGCGTAGTCCGCCGCACGCTGGTGGGCGCCGCGGTCGAACTCGAGGTCGCTGAGGCCGATCAGGGCGCTGGCGTTGCGGTTGTCGAGGCTGAGCGCCTGGTTGTAGAGCGTCTCGGCCTCCTTGCGCTTGCCGGCCGCGAAGGTGCTGCGGGCCTGCCTGGCGAGCTCGGCGGACTGCTTGCTGTCACGCTTGGCGACCGGGGCCGCGGGCTTGGCTGCGGGGTCGGCGGGGGGCGGCAGCGGCACGACGGCGGGCGTCTCGGGCTTGCTGGCGACGCGCTCGTCGGGCGGACGGGGGCGCGTGCGCGGCTTGCCGGAGGTCTCGGCGATCAGGCGATCGAGGTTGGCGACCGAGCTGGCGGCGGCGGACTGCTCGGGGTCGTCGGCGATGGCGATGAGCTTCTGCTCGCGCTTCTTCTGGTCGGGCTCGGCGAGGGCGATCAGCGGGGCGGCGGCCCGGATCTCGGCCTCGCTGAAGTTGCCCTGCGAGGCCTTGTCGAGGAAGTCCGCGATCATGCCCGGCGTGGCGCCGGCGCGCTCGCGGGCCCGCTCGTTGTCGGGGTCGAAGGTGATCGCCTGGAGATAGAAGTCGCGGGCGAATGGCTTGCCGCCGTCCTTGTCCCAGTAGCTGTCGCCGAGGTTGACGAGCAAGGTCGCGAACTCCTGGCGCAGCTCACCCGCGCGCTGGTCGGCGAGCGCCTCGACGTCGCCGGCGAGCGCCTCGAGGTCGCGGACCTTGCGAAACGCGGTCTCGTCGGGGTCGTCGGGCGGGGGCCACACCCAGTTGGCGAGCGCACCGGCGGCGCGGGCGGCCTCGGTCAGCGTGTCGACCTCGGGGCTGGTGCCCTCGCGGGGACCGCCGAGCACGAGCATCGCGGTGATGCCGGCGGCGGCGAGCGAGCTGGCGGCGACGATCGCGGGCCACAACCATCTTCGCCGCGGGCGCTCGAGGCCGTCGGGCTGCGGCATGCGGCGCATCAGCTCGTCGCGGCGCAGGGGGTCGATGGGCGGCAGCGGGAGGTCGTCCCACGAGGTCCGGATCCCGGCGGCGATCTGGGCCTCGCACAGCGCGGCCTCGAGGTCGTTCATGTCGCGGAAGCGGTTCTCGGGCCGCTTCTCGAGGCAGCGCAGGATCACGGCCTCGAGCGCGGGGTGGACGGTGCCCGGCGGACACAACTGCGAGGGCGGGACCGGCGGGGTCTCGAGCTGCGCTTGCAGGATCGCGGCGACGGTCGAGCCGGTGAACGGGGGCTTGCCGACCAACAGCTCGTAGGCGGTACAGCCGAGCGAGTACATGTCGAGGCGGCCGTCGAAGGGGACAGCGAGGACCTGCTCCGGGGCCATGTAGTGCGGCGTGCCGGCGGCGCCGGTGTCGGCCTCGGCGTGCATGGTGGCGATGCCGAAGTCGACGACCTTGACGCGGTCCTGACGACCGCTCGGCCCGCCGCTCGCGCCCGCGGGGGTGTGCGCGGCGAGCAGGATGATGTTGTCGGGCTTGACGTCCCGGTGGATGATGCCGACGTCGTGCGCTGCCGCGAGGCCCTTGCAGCACTGGCGCAGGATCCCGATCATGCGGCCCTGGTCCATCGGACAGCGGTCGAGCTCGTTGTCGAGGCCGTGCCCGGAGAGCAGCTCCATGGCGAACATGAGGCGGCCGTCGGGGAGCTCGCCGAAGTCGTAGATCTCGACGATGTTGGGCGAGCCGATCCGGCTGGCGGCGCGCGCCTCCTCGCGGAACTGGGCGGCCTGTTGCGGGTCCTCGCTGGCCTCGATGCGCAGGATCTTGAGCGCGACGCGGCGCTCGATGTCCTCGTGCTCGGCCTCGTAGACGACGCCCATGCCGCCCTCGCCGAGCCAGCGCACCAGGCGATAGCGGGTGCCCGGGACCCGCCGTCCGGGCAACAGGCGCACCTGCTTGGCGTCGGTCGCCATGCCAGCGGCCGGGCCGCGGGTGCGCTCGCGCTGGCCGAGCGGGCCGCGGGTGGCGACCTGGGCGGCGCGACCGGGGGCGCGCGCACCAGCGAGCGGTCGCCGGCTGACCTTGGAGTCCTCGTCGGGCTGGACCGGCGCGGGGTGCGGGCCCGCGATGTCGTCGATCTCGATGTCCGTGTCGATCGTCATTCCCCACGTCTCGCGCGAGGGGCTAGACGGTGCGTCGTCGGGGATCAGGTTCGGCTTGGAAGAGGGCTTGGGCATCAAGGGGGCGTGCCGGCCCCAAGTGTCCGCCGCACCGGCGGTGGCGACAAGGGGCGATCGCCAGGCCCGCCGCGGGTGACTCGAGGTGGCGACGGGGCTGGAGGCGCGTAACGCGGCCCCGGGACGCGCCGGGTGCGGCGCGTCGCGTCCCCTCGGGCATCGGTGTTAGCCTCTGCGGTGTGAGGCCCCCGCTTTGCTCTGCCCCCCTGCTGTCGCTTTGCGTGTCGCTCGCCGGGGTGCCGGTGGTCGCCGTCGCCGGGCCGGCCGCGGGCGGGGCGGCGGCGACGGTCGGGACGAAGGAGCAGCGGCTCGCAGTGCTACCCCTCAAGGTCCAGGGCCAGGTCGACAAGGAGACGCACGAGCGCTGGACCGCGGGTCTGCGCGCCGGCCTCGCGCGCGGTGACGCGCCGCTCGTCGAGCCGGGCGAGATGCCCGAGGTCGACGCGGCCTGCGACGGCAAGAGCTGTTACGACGCGGTCCGCAGCGCGACCGGGGCGACGCATATGGTCCGCACCACGCTGGTCGCCAAGAACCGCGACTTTATTTTGAAGATCGACCTCGTCGACGCCGAGACCGGCGAGGTGACGCTCAGCCAGGACGGGGTCTGCGAGATCTGCGGGTCCGAGGAGGTGGTCAGCCTCCTCGACTCGCAGGGCGCCCTGCTGCAGACGCGGCTCGGTGCGCTGGGGACCGGGCCCGCGGTGCTGGTGCTGGACAGCAAGCCTCGCGGGGCGCTGGTGATGATCGATGGCGAGGTGGTCGGCACGACGCCGCTCGAGCGACCCGTGCTGGAAGGTGCACATACGGTTCGCGTCAGCCTCGATGGCCACGTCGCCGAGGAGCGCGAGCTGACGCTCGTCAACGGGACCCGCGAACAGCTGGCGCTGACGCTCAAGCGTACGCCCGGCAACCCCAAGAGCCGCGCGCTCGGGGCCGCAGGGCTCGGCGGTGGTCTGGCGCTGCTCGGGGCCGGCGTCGCGCTGCTGGTGCTCGACGACAGGCCGTACAGGGCCAACTGCACCGGAGAGAATGTCGATGCGCAGATGGACTGTCGGTTTGTCTTCAATACCGGGCCGCTCGGCGGGGCATTGCTCGGGGTCGGGGCCATTTTGGGGACGCTCGGTGCGGTGGCGCTATATAGAAATCGTGGGGCTCGGTCGTCGCAGCGGGCGCATGTGCGGCCGGGCGGACTCGGCGTGGTCGGGCGCTTCTGAGAATGTTCCTGGGGTCGCCTCGACGCGACAAAATCCATGTGTCGCGCCAGCATCGCCTCGTACTGGTGAGAGTCGCCGTGAGCGAAGTCGCACCCGTGTGCATGGGAGAGGCGGTAGCTTCTCGTCGATGCGAGGCCTCGCGTGCGTGCTCGTGCTTTGTGCCTGCCAGGCGCCCGGAAGCGGGACCGATGGCGGGCTCGTGGTCGTCTCGGACACGGCGCAGATGGGCCCGCCGCCGGCCTGCAACGCCGACACGCCGACCACCGGCGACAGCACCGGCGGGAGCACGGGCGGGAGCACGGGCGACAGCACCGGCGGGAGCACGGGCGAGGCGATTGGTCAGGACGCGAGCGACCTGTCCCCGGGGCCAGGTGCTTCGCGCGCGCAGGATCCCGGGACCGCGTTCTGCGGCGCGTTCGACACCCACGCGGCGTGCGAGGGCACCCTGCGCATGGAGGGTGACGCGGTGGTCGGCGAGTGCCGCTGGACCTCGGTCGTGCCGGTGATCCCGGGCACCTGCGAGGCGACCCAGCTCTACAGCACGTGCGTGCATGTGCCGCATGGCGGGGGCGACTGCGAGGCCGCGCAGTCGTGCGGACAGGTGGGGCTCGGGGTGTATGGGCGCACGGGCTGCGACGGCAACGTCGAGGTCATCGTGGTGTCGCCGGGGCAGGCATTTTGTCACGCGCCGACCGACTGGCCGCTGTGCTGGCCCGACGACACGGCCCCCGAGTGCACGTGCATCTGTAGCTGAGGTCAGCCGGCGAGCAGCGAGTGGCCGGTGGTGCCGGTGATGTCGACCTCGATGGTCTCGCCGGGGGTGGCGAGGCCGAGCGGCAAGAGCACGGTGTAGAAGCCGGGGGTGCGGCCGAGGGTGCGGTCGCCTCGCTTCGACATGCCGGACACGAGCACGCGCTCGCGGCCGCCGACGCGGGCCTGATGGGCGGCGCGGGTGTGCTGCTCTTGCAGGTCGATGACCTCTTGCAGGCGCCGGCCCTTGACGTCGGAGGGGA
>JAYUXQ010000798.1:0-3765 GCA_043752905.1 Nannocystis sp.
GCTGGTACTTCATGAAGGGGTCGAGCGAGGTCGCCGTCAGCGGCTCATCGTCCATGTAGGTGATGTTGCCGGTGTAGCTCTCGCTCGTCGACCACACGATCAGCATGTCGTTGTAGGTGGTGTGGACGTAGACCGGCCACTCCTCGGAGAAGAACACGAAGTCGATCGCAAAGCCGTGCGTGCCCGCGGGCGCGGTCAGGTCGAAGTCCATGTAGAACACGTCGTTGGCGACGTTCTTGGGGTCGAGGTCCCACTGCGGCTGGATCGTGTCGGAGCAGTCGTGCAGGCCGTCGCAGTCGACGAAGGGTGTCCCGCCCGCGCCGTCGTTGCTGCCATGGTGGTGCTTGATGACGCCCGGAAGCACGATGACGTCGTCCGGGTTGCCGTTGCTCTGGCTGTCATCACCGTCCTCCTTGGACAGCGAGCCGTCCTTCTTGTCGATGGGCGGGAACTCGCCGGTGCCGATGACCAGAAAGCGTTCGCCCTCCTGCGCGGCCCAGGCTGGCACCGTCGGGTCGCCCAGATCCACGGCCGTGCCGAAGCTCTTGGCGGCGCGATAGCTGGATTCGTCGACCGCCTTGAGGACGCTGTCCGAGATCGGGATCGACCGGGTCGGGTCGTCCGAACAGTTGAGGCCGATCGCGTTGAACACGTCGGCGTTGTCGTGGTCGCAGGGCAGGGGCATCACCGGCGCCCCGCAGACCTCGATGGCGCCGGTGGTGCCGTCGTCGCCGGTGGTGCCGTCGCCGGTATCGACCGTGGTCGCGCCGATCGTGTCGTCCGGCCCACCCGTGGTCTGCGGGCCGCTCGTGTCGCCGCCCGAACTGCCGGAGTCGGTCCCGCTCGCCGTCTGGGCCGCGGTCGGGCCGTCCCTGGTCGTGCCGGACTCGTCGCCGGTGATGGTGTCGCCCGTGCCCGTGCCCGTGCCGCCCGAGGCGTCTCCGCAGGCGCTGGCGAGGGTCAGGATGAGGCCGAAGTTCGCGGTCAGGAGGGCGCGGGGCATGGGTAGGTTCCTCTTAAGATCAAGATGATCGGATCCGGGACGGGCGCCCGGATGGCTCGGCGGGACCTTAGCGCATCCTGGCGACGAGGGGCGAAAGCGCGAGTCGCGCTCGATAACGCTCGTGGCCAACTCGAGTTGGATAGCAGCCCTCGACAACGGAACCGCGAGCCCGCGGCGTCGCGCGAGGGGAGGCATCGCGGTGCCGCGGCGCGGACTACCTGGCCCGCGGGACAGGTGCCGCGAGGTTGACCTGACGCGCCTCGGCATCGACAGCGAGGTGGTGGCCTGGGACGACGCGTCGATCGTGTGGAGTCGCCCGCGTCGACCTCGTGCCCGACGACAACGGGGCCCCGCGCCTGCTCGAGCTGTGCGAGCCCTCGCTGTTCCTCGAATACGACGACGGCGCGGCGGATCGCCTCGCGGCCGCGATCGTGGACCTGACCTGACCGTAAGGACAGCTCACAGCTCGGGCGCGTCGGGCGGCAGCAGCATCGCCAGCAGGCGGTCGAGCTCGTCGAGGCTGCCGTAGGGCAGCTCGATCGTGCCGGTGCCTTGCTTTTGCGCGTGCGTCTTGACGGCGACCTTGACCCCGAGGCCGCGTTGCAGCCGCTGCTCGAGGTCGCGGACGATCACCTCGCGCGCGCGCTCGGCGTCGGTCGGCTCGGCGGGGGCGGGCGGCGGATGCAGGCGGGCCTTCACGGCGCGCTCCATGGCGCGGACGGTGTAGCCGCGCTGCATGGCCTCCATCGCCAGCTCGATCATGTCGGCCGGGCTCTCGAGCGCGAGCAGGGCCCGCACGTGGCCCATGCTCAGGCGGCCCTCCTGCACGTAGCCCTGGACCTTGGGCGGCAGCTTGAGCAGGCGCAGCGCGTTGGAGATCGTGCTGCGATCTTTACCGAGGCGCTCGGCGAGCTGCTCCTGCGTGTACTCGCGGACGTCCATCAGCTGGCGGTACGCGGCGGCCTCCTCGATCGGGCTGAGATCGAGGCGCTGTAAATTCTCGAGCACGGCCAGCTCGAGGCGGTCGCTCTCGGGCGTGTCGCGGACGACGACCGGGACGTCGTGATGACCGGCCAGCTGCGCGGCCCGCCAGCGCCGCTCGCCGGCGACGATCATGAAGCTGCCCGGCGGGTCATCGTGCGGGGTGACGACGATCGGCTGGACGATCCCGTGGATCTTGATGCTGTCGGCCAGCTCGCGCAGCAGCGCGGCCTCGAAGTGCTTGCGCGGCTGATCGCGGTTGGGGACCAGGCTCTCGATCGGCAGCGTGCGCAGGCTCGGGCCGGTGGGGGCGTTCGGGGCAGGGGCCTCGGTCACGCGCGGCGGCGGGATCAGGGCGCCGAGGCCACGACCGAGGACGGGGCGCTTGGGCAAGTTCATGCGGACCTCGCTTCGGCGCGGGCCAGGAGCTCCTGCGCGAGGTCGAGGTAGGCCTTCGCGCCCTTGCTCTCGATGTCATAGAGGAGGACGGGCTTGCCGTGGCTCGGGCTCTCGCTCAGGCGCACGTTGGGCGGGATGACGGTCTCGAACACGTGCTGGGCGAAGTGCGCGTTGACCTCGGCGACGACCTGCTGCGCGAGGTTGGTGCGCTTGTCGAACATGCAGAACACGATGCCCTCGATCTCGAGCCGCGGGTTGAGCGAGTCCTTGACCATGGCGATCGTGCCCGTCAGCGCGCCGAGGCCCTCGAGCGAGAAGTACTTGGCCTGCATCGGGATCAGCACCGAGTCGGCGGCGACCAGCGCGTTGAGGGTCAGCAGGCCGAGCGAGGGCGGGCAGTCGAGGATGACGTAGTCCCAGGGCAGCGGCGCCGCCTTCTTGAACGCGCGGGCCAGCACGCTCTCGCGGCTCAGCACGCTGACCAGCTCGATCTCGGCGCCCACGAGGTCCTCCGAGGCCGGGATGACCTGCAGAGTCGGCAGCTCGGTGTTCTGGACCACGGTCTTGAGGTCGGCGCCGCCGAGCAACAGCTCGTAGGTCCCGATCTTGATGTCGCCGCGGCTGTGCCCGACCGCCGAGCTGGCGTTGCCCTGCGGGTCGAGGTCGACCAGCAACACGCGCTTCTCGGCGGCGGCGAGGCTGGCGGCGAGGTTGACCGCGGTGGTGGTCTTGCCCTCGCCACCTTTTTGATTGCTGATCGCCACGATCCGGGCGCTGGCCGGTGGGCGGCCGGCGCGGGGAGGGGCCGTTGCTGCGGGGTCCTTGGACACGCGGCCCACTCCTTACCACCGCGACGCTGCGCCGTGCCGCTCGTTTGCGGCGGGCCCGTCGCAGGCGTGACGTAGTTTTCTTGCCTACATGTCATGATCTAGATTACGAAGGCGGACATGAGCTACTTCAGGACTGAGTTCACGAGCTTCGAGGAGTTCAAGCGCGAGGCGCTGCAAGACCTTGATGATCTTGGTAAAGAAGAGATCGAGCTGATGCGAGAGGTCGAGCTCCGCGACAACTTCCACCGCCGTCCGCCCCGTCGCGGTCGCCCTTCTTACGACCTCGACTAGGAGCCGGGCTCAGGTGCCCGGCGTCGGGGCTGCGAAGCTCCACGCCTCTGGAGCGTCGGCAGCGTCGGCGGTCGCCCGGACCAGCGCCTCCTCGGTCAGCGCCGGGTCGGGGGCGACCAGCGGATCGGGCCAGGCGCGGTAGGTCGAGCGCAGGGCGCCCTCACCGTCGCGTAGTGCCACTGGCTCATGGACGGCCAGGCCCGCGTTGGCCAGCGTGGTGTCATCGGTGACGAGCACCAGGCCGGGCCCGGTCGGGCCAGT
>JAYUXQ010000799.1:0-3757 GCA_043752905.1 Nannocystis sp.
ATCTCCGGGTTCCAGCTCGCGACGCGGTCCGCCACCTGGGCCGTCGGCGTGCCGTCGAGCCCATAATCGCCGATCACCGCGAAGTGCAGCGTGTGCGTCGGATCGCCGGTCGGATCGCCGGTCTCGGTCATCGGCGGCGGAAAACCGGTCGCCTCCTCACCCGCACCGGTGCTCCCGCCCGTGCCTGCGCTGTTCGTGCTCGTCGCAAAGCTCGCCGGGCTGGTCGTCGGGCTCGCGGTCGTGCTCGTGCTCGCGCCACCGGTACCCGCGGACTCGCTCGCGGCCATGCCTCCGTGACAGGCGCCGAACAGCAGCAGTACTCCGGCCCGACGCACGACGCCACCATACTCCGAACGGCGGGTCGATGGGTCCCTTCTGCGCCACACGGGACCCCCGGGCCTCCGCGCTGTTCGTCAGCGCCCTGGAGCATCGCGGGCGCTCCACCAGGCCGCCGACCCTGTCATCGGGTCAGTCTTGGCTTCTTGTTTTTGTGCCACGGCATCACCTGCGCGACCATGCCACCGGTGACGTCGAGGGACCCGAGGTCGACGATCTGCCCCTCCTTCATGCCGCCTTCGCCGAGCTTCCTCAGGCCCGTGTTCGCGATTTTCCAGCCCTCGGGGGTCCGCACCGAGACCCCATAGGAGGCCAGCGGCAGGCTCGCCAGCTCCCACGATCCGTCGGGTGTCGTGGACGTGGCGAAGGTCGGCTCGCTGCCCTCGCAGGGGCGCGGCTGGACCATGATCGCGTGCGGGCACAGCTCGATGGCCGCGTTACGCAGCGGCATGCCGTTGAGATAGACGATCCCGCGCAGGCCCCCGGTCCGCGGCGGGCCGACCCGCGGCAATACCTCGGGCCCACGGCCACGGACAGCGATGGCGTTCGGTAAACCGGCCAGCCCCGGCAGCGTCCCGACCGGCCACACCCGGCGCGCGTCCCCCGGGCCGAGCACCGCGAGCCCCGCTGTGGTCACCGCCCACAGCCGGTCCTGCGCGTCGGCGGCGACGTGACCGACCGAGCGCCCGGGGATGTCTCGCCCCACCAGATACGACCTGCGTTTGCCGTCCTGGCCGACGATCGTGGCGCGCTCGCCATACTCGCCGTCGACCCACACGCTGCCCGGCAGCGGGGGCACCCGCGTGACCGAGTCGCGCCCCGAAGTGCTACCGCGGGGGACCACGCGCACGAAGGCGTGGGTCGAGAGTCGGAGGTGGACCACCCCGCCGACGTCCGCGGTCATGGCGTGGATCTCGGCGCCCTTGAGCCCGAGCACGGAGTCCAAGCTGCGCCACACGTCGCCCTCGCGCAGGTACAACGACCGCAGCGCGCTGGCCCACACGCGGCCCGCGCGGTCGACGAGGATGCCGTTCATCTGGTGCCGGACCGCGAATTCGGCGGCGAAGCCTGCGACTGGCCCCGGGGACAGGTCCTCCCAGCGCGTGCCGTTCCAGCGGACCACCGTGACCTCGTCGTAGGCCCAGATCTCCGTGTCCGAGACCGGCGCGAAGCCGACGAGCGAGCCGCCATTGGTGGGCGCCTGGTCGCGGGTCACCGGCACCAGCGCGTCGTCGTCGATGCGATACACGCGATCGAAGCCGAGCACGTACGCGACGCCTTCCGGGTTGAAGCCGAGATGCCAAACCCGTCCGCCGTCGTCCGTTCGCAGCCCGGTCACCACGCCATCGGTGATGCGAACCACCATATCGGGTTCGACCGCGATATAGACCGGATCGCCGCGGTCGAGCTGCGCCGGACCTGGCCGCGCCAGCCGGGTGATCGTCGCCTTGCCGGCGAGCTCGGCGAGCACCTCGACGACCCGCTGCCAGCGCGTGTCGTCGGTGACCGCGAGGCGCAGCGGGCCGCCGCCACAGCTCGCAAGCTCGCTCACCAGCGCCGCGAGGGCCGGCGTCCGCTCCTGGCCCGGGCACCGCACGACGATGCGCCCGGCGCCGAGCAGGATCTCCGTGGTCGGGGCCGCGCCGGGGACCACGAGCGGCAGGCTGGCGAGCGGACGCAGCGGGTCCGGGATCACGGCGCGGGCGTCGACCTGCTCGTGACCGGCGTCGACCGCCGTCCATGCGAGCTTGCCGACGGTCTCCCATCGGAGCCCGGGGTCAGCGGCGATCGCCACGCGTAGGGTCTCCCGCGGGCGGTCCGTCTGGGCCGCGAGCGCCCCGGCCTGGTCCGCCTCCGCGGCGAGCTCGCGGTGGAGCTCCAGGACCCGCGGGCCATCGTGGTCGGCGCTGGCGAGCGCGCCCTGTGTGAGCGTGACGAGGCGTCGTTGTTTGAAGGTGACGCCGTCTTGCGCGACGACCAGGGTCGGCACGAACAGGGGGGGTGCGGGCCCGCGGGCCACCGCCGGAAGTTGCGGCAGCTCGGCGACGTCTCGCATCGAATCGTCGGTCCCGAACAGGATCGGCCGCACCAGCGTGCGAGCGACCTCGGGCGGCGCGCCGCTGTCGACCAGCCACAGGTACAGCGCGTGGCTGTTGAGTCCGTTGGGATCGCCGAGGCTGTGGCTCAGCTCGGCGAGCGTGACGAGGCCGACCTCGCCGAATTTACAACCGTCGTACAGGATCCTCGCGCGCTGGTCCGCGGCCGACGTGGCGACCGCGTCGAGGACGCGCTCATGGTCGGGGCAGTGCGCGCGAAACGGCCGCATGCCCTCCACGTCTTTCCACAGCGCAGTGTCGAGGTCCATCTCGTCGCTGCGGACGTCGGCGACCGGATGGACGGTGTACTTGAGGAAGCCGTGATACCCGGGCGGCAGCTTGCACGCAGTCTCCAACCCACGCACGGCGAGCTGATAATCGGGGAGGGTACCGGAGGCCGGCTGCCACGCCGCGAACATCGCGTCGGTCGCGTCGGCCGCGGCGCGCAGGGCCGCCTGGTCGCAGTGCGCTGCGCCGGTCCACGCTCCGCAACCCGAGAGAAACGCCAGGCTCGCTACGAGGAGGGTTTGTCGCACATACCATCCTCGCATATGCCGGCATCCCGCTCCAACCGGCAGCCCGCACAGTTCTCTGGAACGACTTCAGGCCGCAGGTACTAGCCGTCATCCTGCGCGCGGATGAAGAGCCCCTGACTCGTCATGGCGAAGCCGGCCCGCTCGAGCGCCGGCGCGAGCGGCGACACCTGGGCGTCGACGCCGTCGATCTGGCCGAGGACGAGCGTACGCCGCTGCCCGCCGACCAGCCCGGCGAGGCCACGGGCCAGCGCCGCGGTCACCTGTGAGCGCTCGGGCTCCTCCTCGGGGAGGAAGGTCCACACCGAGCGCGCGTCGCGGGTGAGGTACGCCGCGAGCGCCCCGTCGACCAGCACCACGCGCGTGTGGGCCGCCCGCGCGAGCCGGGTCCCCGGACGCTCGGGCCACGGCAACGCGGCCCCGTAGGGGTTGCACGGGTCGGTGGTCGCCAGCACGCAGATCTCGGGGCTCTCACCCGGCTCACGCAGCGCCCGCAGCCGCTCGTCCGCGCCGGCCAGCGCGAACTGGGCACCGCCGAGCCCCGCGACGAAGTACCCGCGCCGGATCTTGCCCGCCTGCTCCATCGCCCCGAGCACCGCGTACACCGCCGAGAACCCGCCCGCGATGTCCTCGGCGTGCACCGCCTCGCGCGTCAAGACCCCGTAGCGCTCGAGCAGCACCCGCGCGAGCGCGGCGGCGCGGGCCGTGTCGGTCGGCCCCAGGCTCGCCAGCAACGCCGCCCCCTCGGCCGGCGTCAGCTCCGGGGCCATCGGCTCCGCTGGCACCCCCACG
>JAYUXQ010000800.1:0-3755 GCA_043752905.1 Nannocystis sp.
CCGCCGGTCTTGAGGTCGCGGAGGTTGACGCGCAGCGCCGCGGGGTTCATCGCCACGAGCACGTCGGGCGCGTCGCCGGGGGTCTTGATGTCATGCCCCGCGAAGTGGACCTGGAAGCCCGAGACGCCGAAGGTCGTGCCAGCCGGCGCACGGATCTCCGCGGGGAAGTCCGGCAGCGTCGACAGGTCGTTGCCCATCAGGGCGGTGGACTCGGAGAACTGCGAGCCGGTCAGCTGCATGCCGTCACCGGAGTCGCCGGCGAAGCGGATCACGACCGAATCGATGAGCTCCCGCGAGGGGCTTGAAGTGCTCGTTGCGAAGGTATCCATGGCGAACTGGCGAACTGGCGAACTGGCGACAGTCAGTCGCGGCGCGTGGACGATCCGACTGGGCCGCGACGCGCGCTCATGATAGGCCCGCTGCCGCCGATGTCACTCGAGCCGCAGGGGGGCAGGCGAGTGAGACACGGCACGCATGCGCGGTGACCAGGCAGACGGCGCTCGTGGCTTCACGAGCGTGCAAAATGTTTTCGTGATCTCGAGAGATCAGGCGACGGTCCGGACCAGCGCCTCGAGGTACTCGATGTAGCTGTCCAGCGTCGGCGCCGCCGGACCCTTCGGGGCCGAGGCGAGCGCCGCGGGGCCCTTCGAGGCGGACTGGGGGTCAATCACGGCGCCGGCCCACTCGAGCAGGGCGGCGCGACCGTGGACGTCGGCGACGCGCTGGCCGCGAACGCTGGACTTGGCCAGCTTCGCGTTCCAGGCGATGACGCGACGGGCGAAGGGGTTGGTCCAGGCCTTGTGATTGGCGTCCAGCGTGGCCTTGAGGGCGGGCTGGGCCGCGGCGAGCGCGTTGCGGACGCTGGCCCCGAGCTTGCTGGCGTTGCGGGGGTCATCGAGGAAGTGACCCTTGGGGAGGATCGTGCCGGAGACGTCGACGACCGCGCCGTCGATGCGAATTTGCAGGGGGCCGAGCTTCGGGTCGACCACGACCTGGACCGCGGTGCCGCCCTCGGCCGCGACGATCGCACCGACCGCGTTGTCGGCGGCGGCGACCACTGTCGCATGTCCAGCAGACCCGGACCCGGCGACCTCGGCGGCGGCAGCCCAGGCCGGGCGAGCCGCCAGGGTACACGCGCCGACCGCCATCAGACCGAGCCAGCTTCTTCGGGTCAGCATATTCGAACCTCAGACGCGCGACCTCGTGAGATCTTCAGGGGCCCGCGAAAAAGTTTGGCGAGGCCGGGAAGCGCCACTCGAGTTTATGCCCGAAGCCGCGGCGGTTGTCCGTTAGCTTGGCCCAGGTGACGGCCAGCACATACAACTCGTCGCGCGCGCCCGGCCGCAGCAGGGCCTCGGCGGCCGGGTGCCGGCCGACGTAGGCGGCGCGCAGGACCGGGAGCAGTGTGGCCGCGGTGGCCGCAGTGGCCACGCGGACGACCTCGCCGCGCAGCTGGACCCCACGCAACTCGGCGACCGACTCGGACTCGAGGTAGAGGCCGGCCGCGACGGCGGTTGGACCGTCGCCGAGGTGGCGGCCGTGGGTCGAGTCGGGCCGGCTGGCGAACACCAGCACGGGCGGACCCGGGAGATCGGCGACCGCGTAGAACAATGGGGTCGGGTAAGGGACCGCGGCCAGCGGATCGGCCGGGTCGGCCGGGTCCGGCCGTGGTGAGGTCGCCAGGGTCAGAACCCAGCGCTCCCGCAGCAGATTCATGAGTGGACTCACGTCTTTGGAGGGTTCGGGCGCACTCATTGCGGATCGATTTACCATGGCCCGAGGCGCGCGCGGGGCCGAGCGCGGCCGTGCTAGAGTCCGCCGCCATGAGCAGCCAAAACATCGATGCCCTTGTCGACCGCGGACTTGCAGCAGTCGAAGCCGACGACCTCGAGACCGCCACGCAGATTCTGGAGGATGCGACCAAAGTCGGCGGCGAGAATCATGTCCGTGTGCTGCACCTGACCGGGATGCTGGCCTGGGCCGAGGGCCGCCCGGAGCACGCCGCTGGCTATCTGATGCAGGCCGTGGACGCCGGGTCTGAGGACGCGAACATCTACCTCGACTGCGCCGAGTGCCTGCTGCTGCACGACCAGGACCTCGACGAGGCCGAGGCGGCCGCGCGCACGGTGCTGCGCCTCAGCGGTGCCTCGCTCGAGGCCCAGGACCAGGCTCGCCTGCTTCTCTCGCAGATCCGTCTCGCGGACGAGGACACCGAGGAGGCGCTCGAGCTGCTCGACGGCATCAGCGACAGCCGCAAGCAGGACGCCGTATTCCTCAGTACCTACGGCTTCGTGTTGATGAACGCCGGCCGCGACGAGGAGGCGGTCACGGCGCTGCGCTCGGCGGTCGAGGCGGACCCGGAAGATCCGGATGTGCACTACTGGCTCGGCCAGGCGCTCGAGGGCGTGGGTGACGTCACGGGTGCCCGCGTGTCGATGCTCAAGGTGCTCGAGCTCGACGAGGCCGAGCACGACGAGGCCGAGCACGAGCACGAGCCGCTGACCAACGAGATCGAGGAAGATCTTCGCGGACAGTTCGAAGGCGTGCTCGAGGAGTTGCCCGAGCCGGTGCTCAAGCTGCTGGCGAACTCGCCGATCTCCGTGCAGGGCCGCCCGACGACCGCGCAGGTCGAGAGGGGTGCAGATCCGCGCGCCGTGATCACGTTCCTGGGCCGCCCACAGACCGACGACGACGAGGCGCACCTCGAGGGCATCGTCATCATGCGCGACTTCCTCCTCGACGAGATCAACGACGACGACGACATCCCCGAACTGATGATCGTGAGCATCATCGATGAGCTGCGCCGCTTCTTCCGCATGGAAGGCCTGGAGATGGGGACCGGGGAGGAGTAAACCAAGGTTCCATGGCGACCCACGCGAACACTGCCGCCCTCATCTACGACTGGAACGAGAAGGAGCGTACGGGACCGCTGTTGCGGCGGCCCCCGCGCTTCGTCGACGAGAGCATCCGCGACGGCATCCAGTCACCGTCGGTGCGCGACCCGTCGATCGAACAGAAGATGCAGCTCGTGCGGCTGATGGATCGCATGGGGATCCAGACGGTGAACCTGGGCCTGCCCGGCGCTGGCAAGCGGGCCCAGGAGGATGTCGAGCGGCTCCTGCGCTTCATTGTCGAGGAGAAGCTGCGCATCACCACGAACTGCGCGGCGCGGACGATGGCCTCGGACATCACGCCGATCATCGACATCTCGCAGCGAGTGGGCGTGCCGATCGAGGTGATGACCTTCATCGGCTCGAGCCCGATCCGCTCGTACGCGGAGGGCTGGGACAACGACCGGCTCAAGAAGCACACGCTCGAGGCGGTCAAGCTGGCGGTCGATAACGGCCTGCCGGTCGGCTTCGTCACCGAGGACACGACGCGGGCGCACCCGAAGACGCTCGACATCCTGTTTCGCACGGCGATCGACGCGGGGGCCTCGCGGCTGGTCCTGTGCGACACCTGCGGGCACGCGACGCCGGACGGCCTGCGCAACCTCCTCAACTTCACGAAGGGTGTGCTGCGCTCGATGGACGTCGAGGACAAGATCGAGCTCGACTGGCACGGCCACAATGACCGCGGTCTGGCGCTGGTGCTCGGGCTGTTCGCGTTCGAGTGGGGCGTCGACCGGGTGCACGGCTGCGGGCTCGGCATCGGCGAGCGGGTCGGCAACACCTCGATGGACCTGCTGCTGCTCAACCTCTACTTGCTCGGCCAGCTCGACGCGAGCCGTCACGACCTGTCGTGCCTGGTCGAGT
>JAYUXQ010000801.1:0-9220 GCA_043752905.1 Nannocystis sp.
GCGCTCCCGCTCGACGAGGCGGAGCGACCGGTGTACCTGCGACGACGGGTGGTCCGCGACGTCGTCGCGCTGGCGCACCGCTTCGGCCTCGTCTGAGCGAAACACCCGGATCCGCGAGGCTCTCCGTATCCTTGATACAGGTCGGTCGTGGCGCACCAATCTGCGTCGTTGTCGGCGGGGCCTTCGCTGCCCTATCATCGCCAGGTGGACGCGCCGCCGCTCGACTCAGAGGCCCATATCCTGGTCGCCCTTTTGCGCGCAGTGGCCATCAGCGCGCCGCTCGTGATGGGGGCTTATGACCGCGACGGCCGCATCCTCGTGCACACCGGGAGAGGCGTCGCGCAGCTCGGACTGCGACCGGACCAGCTCGTCGGCGCCAACGTGTTCGATGCCTTCGCCGGAGCCGGTGACGCGCTGCGACTGATCCGCGCCGCCCTCCGGGGCGAGATCGGCAGCAACACCCAGGCGATCGGCGACACCATCTGGGACAACTGGTTCGGCCCCCTGCGCGACTCCCACGGCGAGATCATCGGCGCCATGACGATCTCCAACGACGTCACCGACCGTGAGCGGACCCGCGTCGAGCTCGAGCGCCGCCTCGAGGTCATCGCCCGCATGTCGACGCCGATCATCCACGTCTGGGAGGGCGTGCTCGTGCTACCGATCATCGGCGAGCTCGACGCCGACCGCACCGCCCGGATGACCGAGGCCCTGCTCGCCGCCCTCATCACCAGCCGCGCCCGCTTCGCCATCCTCGACCTCACGGGCGTCGAGACCGTCGACACGCACGCCGCCGACGTCCTGCTGCAGATCGTCGGCGCGATCGGGTTGCTCGGGGTCAAGGCGCTCGTCTCCGGCATCCGCCCCGCCGTCGCCGAGGCCGTCGTCGACCTCGGCGTCGACCTCTCCCGCGTCACCACCGTCGCCACCCTCCACGCCGCCCTGCGCATGTGCATGGAGGCGCAGTCCCAGCGCTGAGCCGTCGCGGCGGGCGCAGGCTTGTGTGACACCAGCCGGTGAGCGACCCTCGAGCGAAGACATGCCCACGGTCATACCTGTCGTCCCTGGCCCAGGCCAGGAATCTGTCTGGTCGTACCCCCGGCCGCCTGCGCTCGAGCCGGTCACCGCGCGGCTCGTCGTCGTCTGCGGCGGCGTGACGATCGCCGACACTTCACACGGACTGCGCGTGCTCGAGACGAGCCACCCGCCGGTCTACTACTTCCCGCCCGCCGACGTGCGGCGCGAGCACCTCGAGCGCTCGTCACGATCCTCGTACTGCGAATGGAAGGGCCAGGCCGTTTTTTATGATGTGCGGGTCGGCGACCGCGTGCTGCCCGGCGTCGCGTGGGCCTACCCCGAACCGACGGGCCGCTTCGCCGCGCTCGCCCACCACGTCGCGTTCTACTGCGCGCCCATGGATGCCTGTCATGTCGGCGGCGAGCGCGCGACCCCGCAGCCGGGCAACTTCTACGGCGGCTGGGTGACCTCACGGGTCGTCGGCCCGTTCAAGGGCATCCCGGGCTCGAGCGGCTGGTGAGCCCGCGGGCGAACAGACCAAACCGGATGCAGCCGATGCAGCCGATGCAACCGATGAAGCCGACGCCAGCCGACGCCAGCCGACGCCAGCCGACGCCAGCCTCGGTCCCCGCGCGCCTCGCCGAGCTGGCCCCCGTGCCCGACGGCCAGTTTTACAGCCTCACGACCCGCCACGAGACCCTGGAGCTGATCCTCGCGCTGCTGGCCAGTCGCCGGGCCCTGGGCGGATATGAGCCCTATACCTACACGGTCGAGGACTATTTACACGCGTTTTCCTAGAGTTTCGAGCCCCCCCGGGGCGGTGTAGACTGCGCGGCACGGATGTCCGCGGCTGAAGAAATGCCCCTGCTGGAGATGCTGCAGGTGCTGTCGCGTACCCCCGTGACCGAGCCACAGCTGCGTGCCGTGGTCGCCGTCACCTGCGCTCGCTGGTGCGTCGCGCGGGGTGAGGACGGCGAGGCCCAGCGCCTGCTGACGCACGCCCTGGAGCTGGTGCCGGACCTCCGGCCGGCGATGCGGCTGCTGTATCGGATCTTTTTGCGTCGCGGCGACATTCGCAACTCGGTCCGCTACCTCGACCAGGAGATCCGTGCGACGCGTCACCCTCGCGAGGCCGCGGCCCTCTATCGCGAGCGCGGCCAACTGGTCGAGGCCCACTTCGGCGACCGCTCCGCGGCCTTGCAGTGCTACCAGGCTGCTCTCAAGGCCACCCCGCGCGACCTCGCCGTGCTGCGATCCGTCGAGGCCGTCGCGCTGACCCAGGGCAACATCTTCGCGTTGATCGCAAACCTCGAGGCCCAGCTCGAGGTCCTCCATGACACCAGAGCCGTCGCCGCCGTCGCCCGCGACCTCGCCTTGCTCGAGGCCCGACACTCCGGCGACCTCAACCTCGCCTGCGAACTCCTGCTCGCCGCCGCCGAGGCCCAGCCCGGCAACCTCAGCCTGCTCGGCGACCTGTTTCGCCTCGCCGAGGCCAGCGGCGCCCCGGACCTGATCCTGCGCGCGCTCGAGCTCGAGGCCGACGCCCGCCCGTCGGATCAACGCGCCATGGCCCTCACGCGCGCCAGCCTCACGCTGCGCGAGAACCGGGAGCCCGCCGCAGCGGTCAGCCTCCTGCGCGCCGCGGCCAATGCCCAGCCGGGCAACATCAGCCTGTGGCGCAACCTCGAGGAGCTGAGCATGGCGACGTCGCGCTACGACGTCGCCGTCGAGGCCTGCGCTGGCCAGCTCAAGGTCATCGGCAACGAGGACCCGGGCCTGCAAGCCGAGCTGTTCTATCGCCTGGGCAAGCTGGCGATGACCCGCCTCGACCGCGTCAGCGAGGGCCTCGCCGCGATGCGTCGCGCGCTCAAGCTGTTCCCTGGACACATCCCCGCGCTCGAGGACGCCGGCCGCTACCTGATCGCCAACGACGCCTGGGCCCAGCTGCTCGAGCTGTTGAAGCTGCAAGTCGCCACCGCCGACGACGCCGGCCTCAGCCCCGAAGAAAAAGCCCAGGCCCAGCTGCGTGCGGGTCAGGTGCTCGAGGAGAACCTCGGCGAGCTCGAGGGCGCCCGCCAGATCTACGAGGAGGCCGTCGCCACCTGCCCCAGCTTTCGGCCCGCGCTCGACCGCCTCGAGCGCGTGCAACATCAGCTCGGCCGCGTCGACGGCCTGCGCGAGCTGTACCAGGGCGAGCTCGGCCGCGGCGCCGACGGCCCGCGCCGCGTGTTCCTGCTGTCGATCCTGGCCCGCCTGCACGCCCAGCAGGGCGACGCCCCGGCGGCGATCAAGGCGCTGGTCGGCCTGCTCAAGGACTTCCCGGAGCACACCCCGTCGATCCAGCTGCTCGCGCGCCTGCTCGCCCGGGCCGGCCGCGCGCGCGAGCTGCTGCAGGTGACCGAGCAGGAGATCAAGCTGACGATCAGCCCGATCCGGCAGGCCAAGCTGCTGTATCGCTCGGCCGAGCTGGCGCTCGAGCTCGGCGACGACAAGCACGGCGAGGCCTCGCTGCTGCAAGCGCTGGAGATCCTCGAGGACCACCAGCCGAGCATGGCGCTGCTCGAGCGGATGCTGCGCGACCGCGGCGACACCCGCGGCCTCGTCGACCTGCTGCGCCGACGCCTGCGCCTCGCCCCCGACCCCGAGCAGCAGCTGAGCCTGCGCCTCGAGCTCGTGCACCTGCAACTCGCGCTCGGCGAGCCGGCCTCGGCCCTCCGCGAGATCGACCCGATCCTCGAGGCCTGGCCCGAGCACCTGACCACCCTCGAGCTCGGCGTGCGCCTGGCCGCCGCCACTCACCAGCAGGCCCAGCGCCTGCGTTATCTGCAACAGCACTTCGCCGTCGCCCGCGGCCACCGCACCCGTTCGCTCCTGGCCTATCGGACAGGTCTGCTCCAGCCCGACCCGCGCGACGCCGTCGGCGACATGCGCCGCGCCCTCACCCTGTGGCCGCAGCTCGGTGGCGGACACGCGACCCACCTCGCGCTCGCCGAGGCCACCGCCGACCCCACCCTGATCCGCAGCGCCGCCCGCAACGGCCTCACCAACGACCGCGGCGCCGGCAACCGCCAGGCCTTCGCGCTGCGCCTCGCCGAGCTCGCCACCTCCCCCGGCCACGCGTCCCCCGACGGGCCCGCCCGTGCCCTCCCGTACCTCCACGCCGCCGCGGCCGCGCGCCCGCAGGACCTCGGCGTCCAGCTCCGCCTCGCCCGCGTCGCGCGAACCACCGGGCGCGCTGCCATCGTCGCGGCCGCGCTCTCGACCGCCGCGGAGCTGCTCACCGCACGCACCCCGGCGATCAGCCCCGGCGCCGCGCGTGCGCCGGCCCACCCCGCGATCCAGGCCCTGCGCTACCGGGCCGCCCGTAGCTTCGAGGACGCCGGCGACCCGGCCGCGGCCGACCGCCTGCTCGGCGTCCTGCTCGAGCAAGACAGCACCCACGCGCTCGCGCTACGAGCCCGCGAGCGTCTCACCGCCGCGAAGGCCAGCCCGGCGGCGTTTCGAGCCGCCGCATCCGAGCTCGGCTCGTTCGCCGGCGCCGAGAAGGTGTCCGCCGAGAAGGCCGCCCTGCTGACCCGCGCCGGCGAATTGTTGATCCGCGCCGGCGACCTCGTCGACGCCCGCGCCCGCCTCGACGCCGCCATCACCGCGTGCCCGCGCTACCTCCCCGCGCTGTACGCCCGCGCTTGCCTGCTCGAGCAGATCGCCAGCGTCGACAACCCGACGCGCCCGGCCGGACCCGATCTGATCGCCGCCGCCGACAGCCTCGCGCAGTACGCCTCGGGCCTGCGCGACCCGGCCGCCGCCTACGCGCCGCTCGTGCGCGCCGGCCTGCTCGCCCTGCGCGCCAGGGACTCCACCCGCGCGTGGAAGCTGCTGGCCCGCGCCCTCGAGCTCGACCCCGCCGGCGAGCCCGCGTTCTCGGGCCTGTGGCGCGCCCGCGAGGCCCACGGCCGCGAGGGCGCAGTGCCGCTGCTGACCACCCTCGGCAAGCGCCTCGAGGCATTGCAGGCCGCGGGCAACCTCGGCCCGACCGAGCTGCGCGCGCTGGCCCGCCTCGCCCTCGACAGCGACGGCCCGCCCGCCGCGATCAACCTGCTCGAGCGCGGCCTCAAGCGCATGCCCCACGCCGTCGGCGTGCGCGTCGACCTCGCCCGCGTCTATGCCCGCGTCGGTCGCTGGGCCGACGCGACCCACCAGCTGCTCGACGCGATCCCCGACGAGCCGGCACCTGAACGAAAGGCCATGTTGCAGTTCCTCGCCGCCGACGCGCAGGAGCGGGCCGGCGCGCCCGAGGCGGCCTTCGAGCACTACCTCGCGGCCTCACGCGGCGGCTACCACCCGCACCGCGCCCTGACGGCCGCCGACCGCATCGCCTCCGCGATCGGCACCGTCGACCAGCGCGTCGAGGTCCTGCAGATGCTCATTCATCAGGGCGACGTCGACGAGCGCGTGCGCAGCCTTCGGGCCCTGAGCGAGCTGTTCCGCGGCCCGCTCGGCAAGCCCGACCGCGCCGCGACCCTGCTGCGCGAGCTGCTCAAGCTGCGCCCCGCCAACACCGACGTCATCCTCGAGCTGTCTCAGTTGCTGACCGAGCTCGACCGCGCCGAAGAGGGCCGCGTCGCGCTGCAGGCCGGCATCGCCGCCCAGCGGGCGATCCTGCGCGACCGCGGCCTGAGCTCGACCGGCGAGTCGACCTCCGACCCGCTCGACCCGGAGCCGGTGCTGGGACTGCTCCGCCTGTTCGACGCCGCCGAGGAGCCCGGCGGGGTGTACGTGTGCGCCGCGATCCTCGAGGCGATCGACCCCGACCTCGTGCCCGCGCGACGCCGCTGCGACAACCTCAAGCCCGAGCCGTGGCCGCTGCCGAGCTCGCCCGAGAAGCCCGCGCCGTTCTTCGTCGCCGACGACGCCGCCTGCGCCGCCGCGCTGGGCCTGCTGCGCGCCGGCGTCGACGACCTCACCGCGATGCCGGGCGCGCCCCCGCCGATCGTCAACCTCTCGCAGCGCCACAGCCTCCCGCCGACCAGCTCGGTCGGCACCGTCACCCGCGCGATCTCTCGCACCCTCGGCCTCGGCGAGCCGCTGCTGTTCCTCAATCAAGGCGACGAGAACGGCGTCGTCGCGCACATCGGCACCGCGCCGGTGCTGCTGATCGGCAAGAAGATCAACGCCGCACCGTTCTCGCCGCAGGCCCGCGACGCCCTCGGCCGGGCCCTCCTGCGCCTCGCCACCGGCGGCGATCACCTGCACCGCAAGATGACCGACCCGCAGGTGATGGGCGTGCTGCACGGCCTCGCCTCGTGCGCCAGCGTCGAGCTCGACGAGGTCCTCCCCTACGACCGCGCCGTGGCCGACGCGATCCTCGAGGCTCTGGCTGGCGCCGCCGTCCCGGTCGACTTCGGCGAGGACGCCGAGACCCTCGGCCGCAACATCGACGGCTTCTCCGTCCAGCAATTGCGCGAGGTCCTGCGAGCCGCCGAGGACCGCGCCGGCGCGATCGCCTCGGGCGACCCGCGCGTGGCCCTGCGTGACCCCGGCCGCTTCCCCACCCTCGGCATCCGCCGCGCCGCGGGCCTGGTCGCCTACCTCGTGTCCGAGGAGCACCTCGCCCTGCGCCGCCTGCTGGGCTACCACGTCGAGCTCGAGCTCGACCTCAATGACGTCGAGGAGGTCGCCGGATGAGCGACGCCCCCAAGATCCCCGCGCCGCCCGCCCTCGCCGACCCCGGAGCCGCCCGCGTGCTGACTCCGCTCGCGCTGCTCGACGAGGGCGGCCGCCCGCTCGAGCTCGCCGTCACCCTCCCCGAGCCGTCCCAGCCCCAGCCCCCCGCGCCGACCCTCCCCGACCTCCCCGACCTCCTGTTCCCGCTCGAGCACAGCCTCGACCCCGACGTCATCTCCCTGCCCGGCATCCACAGCCCCGAGCGCGTGCGGGCCCACGCCGACGCCCTCGCCGCCGAGGCCCAGACCCCGGCCGCGCCCCCCTCCGCGTCATCCTCGCTGTCCAGCGCGAGCATGATCGCCAACGACGAAGCTGTCCGTGCGGCCATGTCCGGAGAGGCAGGTCGCATCTATCTCCAGCAGCTCGGCGCGCGCGCGACCGGCGAGCGCCTGCTCGCCGCCGGCAGCTCCGCGGTGCGCCGCGCCGCCGAGCGTACCTCGGCGATCGGCCACGCCAGCCTCGCCGACGCGCTCGATCTGCTGGCCGCACAGGGAGCCGACCCCGCGCGCTCGCCCCCGGACAGGGCCGCAGCGCTGATCGAGTTCGGCTGGCGCAGTGAGCAACAGGGTGGTGACCTCGCGCTCGCGCTGACCAGCTACCGCAGCGCCCTCGCCGAGGTCCCCGATCATCCCGTCGCCGCTTCCCTCGCGATCGAGTGCGCGCTGCGCATGGGCTCGCGCGAAGTGGCCGAGCCCCTGCTCGATCGCCAGCTCGAGATCCTCGACATCCCCGGCCTGCGCGCCGCGAACCTGATCGACCTCGCCGACCTCGCCGAGACCCCCCAGCGCCGCCGCGAACAGTTGCTGCTGGCGATCGCCAACGACCCGCACGAGGTCACCGCCCTGCGCCGCCTGATCCGCGTGTTGCGGGCCGAGGGCGCCGATGCCCCGCCCATGCTCGAGCTGCCGGGCCTCTACCGCCGCCTCGCGGCCCTCGCCGCCGACCACGTCACCGCCGCGAGCGCGTTGCAGCTCGCCGTGCTCACCTCGGGCGACGCCGAGGTCCCGCGAGATGTCCTCGAGGACATCCGCGCCTGGCTCGCCACCCACGGTAAGGACCCCGCCGCGCACGGCATCCTCGACGCCCTCGTCAGCAACTTCGCCCAGCGCGACCCGCGTGGCACCCAGGAGCACGGCGTCGACGGTCTGCGCGGCGTCGACGTGCTGGTCCGGCTCGCCGCCTACAAGGACGACCCGCGCGAGCAGGCGATCCTGCGCGAGCAGATCGCCCGCCTGCGCTGGGAGGCCTCGCCGCTGGCCTCGCGTCAGAGCGCCCTCGACGACGACGGCACCCTGCGCCGGCTCGCCGAGGAGGACGCAGCCCCGCCCGCGCTCCCCGAGCCGCAGCGCGAGGCCTACCGCACCCTCGAGGGCGACCTGCGGTTCGTCCGTCGCTACCTGCCGGAGCAGCGCTGGGTGTGGCAGGCGCTGGCGAGCGTGCTGCGCGTCGTCGGTGACACGCCGGCCTTGATCGGTCACCTCACCGAGTGGGCCCAGACCCGCTCGCACGGCACCGAGCGCGCGACGATCCTGCTGCGCCTGGGCTTCGTGCACGAGCGCCTCGAGCACGACATGTCGCGCGCCGCGGAGGTCTACGAGCTCGCCGTCGCCGAGGACCCGAAGAACACCGCCTGCCTGCGCGCGCTCGGCAGCATCTACGAGCGCATGCGTCGCTGGGCCCAGGCCGCCGCGATCTTGCAGCGTCAGGCCCGCGAGACCACCGATGGCCCCGAGCGCCTCGCTGCCCTGCGTCGCGTCGCGGCGATCGCCGAGCAGGAGCTCCACGACGTCGACCTGGCGATCGGCACGCTGCAGGAGATCGCCCAGATCGATCAGGACGACGTCCTGTCGCTGTTCCAGCTCGCGGCCCTGTGCCGCACGCACGACCGTCCGACCGTCCTCATCCAGACCCTGCAGACGCTCGTCGAGCGCCTCGACGAGGACATCGCCCGCACCGCGATCCTCGTCGAGCTCGGCGAGGCCCACGAGACCCGCCTCAAGCAACGTACTGCGGCCCGTGAGTCCTACGAGCGGGCGCTCAAGCTCAGCCCGGGCTACACGCCGGCGCTGCGGGCCCTCGCCCGCCTGTATCGCGACGGCGGCGACCTCGAGGCCCTGCTGCGCCTGCACGAGCCCGAGGTCGACGCGACCAGCGACCCCGCCATACTCGCGCTCAAGGCCGGCCGGATCTGCTTCGAGGAGCTCGGCGACATGGAGCGCGCGATCGACTACCTGTGGCGATCGTACCGCATCAACCCGGACCTGATCCCGGCCCGCGAGATCCTGCTGCAGTTGCTGAGCGCCACCGGCAAGACCCGCGACGCCTACGACCTCCTGCGCGCCCAGGACCCGCCGCACAGCCCCGCGCTGCTCGCTGACTATCACTACCGGCTCGGCCTGATCGCCGAGGCGCTCGCGCGGCAGGGTCACGACGACCCGCTAGCCAACGCGCTCGCCGACCAGGACCGCGCGCTCCAGCA
>JAYUXQ010000802.1:0-3748 GCA_043752905.1 Nannocystis sp.
GCACACGTGTCCACGCGGCGTGCGTCAGCGCATGGCCGCCGAGCCACACGCGGCCGTTCGAGAGCGGAGCGCCGAGAGCGAGGCCGGCACCGACCCGCATGGTGTGAAGGCTCAGCCCGTCGCGCGCGGTCGCCGACCACCCGAGGCTGGCGAGCGGCTGTACGTGTTCGCGGGCCAGCCACGCGCCACCCTGGAGGTCGAGGCCGCCCTCGACCAGCGTCCGGCCGACGCCGAGCCGGGGTCCGAGGCCGAGCCAGCCGCGGGTCGGCGGGGCGGCGTCTTTGAGGATGGCGGGCGGGTCCTGGGGACGGTCCTGCGGCGGGTCCTCGCCCCCTGGAGCGCCCGGCGGCGGCGGAGGATCGTCCCATTGCTCGATGAGGAGGGCGAGCGACGCGGCCAGCTCGCGGCTGCGGTCCTCGCGGGTCGTGCCGGCCAGGACCACGGTACGCCGCTGCTGGCGGCCGTCGGGGCTGCGCAGCGTGACCCGCACTGCGCCCTGCGCCCCGTCGTGGACGGTGATCGTCCAGTCGTCGAGCGGGCCGACACGGGCGTGCAGGCCGGTGGCGGTGGCGGTGGTGTCGATGTTCGTCGCGCTCAGGTCGAGCTGGGGCGCCGCCAGCGAGGCGAGGACGGCGAGGACGGCGAGAAGCGGCGGCACCGGTCGCAAGGAGTGCCACGAGTCCCGGCCCTTGACCAGCCTCCCCGGATCTTGGAATACCCGCGTGGCCGGCGGTCCAAGCCGACGTGATGCGAAACGCCACCGACCGCCACCCCGCTTGCACGACCCGACCGCAGCGCAGCGCTTGCGCCTGGACGACTGTTGCTTCTGTTGCTTCGCGTGCCGGTATGGCCGGTATGGCGGGCATCATCACGATGTCGCTGGTGGCCTGTCAGCCGCGCGACGTCGATGTCGCCGACGCGGGCGTCAAGGGGCAGGACTGCAACCCCGGCTACGATCCCAAGGAGGATCCCATGGGTCGTCCCTGCGCCGACGAGTTCGCATGTGAGCCGGTCGCCGGCGCCGACGTGTACGTGTGTGCGGCGCCGCTGCGGATCCGCGGATCCGTGGTCGACGCCGTCACCCTCGCGCCCTTGCCAGATGCGCTCGTCAACGGGCTCGACCGCACCGGCGCGCCGCTCGGCGAGATCGCGGTCAGCGACGCGGCTGGTCACTACGAGCTGCTTGTCAGCGCCCCGCGCACGGTCGACGGCGAGCTCGCCCCCGACGCCGATTACACGCTGCAGGGCTTCGCCGCCGACTATCAACCGTTCCCGTCGGGCATCCGCGTCGCTCTGCCGATCTCCGCGGACGACGCCACCTACGACGACGCGCTCGGGTCCTTCGTGATCGAGAACCCGTCGACCACGGTCGGCCTCGTCGGTCTACCGATGGCGGAGCGCGGCGGCGTCACGATCTCCGGCCACGTCCTCGGGGTCGATCCCGGCGGCACGCTGGTGGTCGCCGAGGGCCAGACGCCGGCGAGCTACGGCGTGTCGGATCGGACCGGGGCGTACACCGTGTTCAACGTGCGCGACGGGGCCGCGACGCTGCACGGCTATCGCCGCGGCCTCGAGGTCGTCCCGCGCGCCGTCACGGTCGCGGCGGCCGACCTCACGGAGATCGACCTCGACGTCGCCGCGGAGGGCGAGGGCCTCGCGCGCGTCAGCGGCTCGGTGAACATCGTCAATGCGCCGGGTGGCAGCGCGACGAGCGTGGTGCTGGTGCCGGTCAGCGTGTTCAACACCAACTTGCTCCGCGGCCCGGTGCCCTTTGGCCTGCGGGCGCCGGATCCGGGCGTCGCCCCCGACATCGGCGGTTCGTTCGCGATCGCGGGCGTCCCGGCGGGCACCTACAAGGTGCTGGCGGCCTTCGAGAACGACGGCCTGGTCCGCGACCCCGACCTGACGATCGGCGGCACGGCCCTGCAGGAGATCACCATCGAGGCCGGACGCGACACCGCGCTCGCGGAGTCGTTCAAGGTCACCGCGGCGCTGGCCGTGACGGGCCCGGGTGCTGAGGCCCCCGAGATCGTCGACGGCACGCCGACCTTCGTGTTCGAGGACGACTCGAGCGAGGACTATTACATCGTTCGCGTGTTCGACGTGTTCGGCGCGCTGGTCTGGGAGGACGCGATGGTCCCGGGGGTGTCGGGCGGCGAGACGGTCGCGGTGAAGTACGGTGGTTCCCCGCTGAGCCCCGGAATGTATTATCAATTCCGGGCGACCTCGGCCCGCGACAAGGGCGGGGGCACGGCGATCTCGCAGACCGAGGACCTTCGCGGGGTGTTCATCGCCGGCGGCAAGTGAGGGATCGACGCCATGCAAATGTTGCAGATGGACATCGCGCGCCGGCTGGACGAGATTGCCAGCATGACCACGGACGACGCGCGGTCCGCCTGGAACCGGTGCCGGTACGACCCGAACCGCGAGGCGGGGCACTACGAGAGCTACTTCCAGCGCGCCAACCACCCCGAGCGCCCGCTCGGCTTCTGGATCCGCTACACGATCTTCAGCCCGGAGGGCCACCCGCGCGACGCGGTCGGCGAGCTGTGGGCGATCTGGTTCGACGGTGAACGCGGCAAGGTGACGGCGGTGAAGTCGGTGGTGCCGGTCGGGCACTGTCGCTTCGACCGCACCTGTCTCTCGGCGCAGGTCGGCGAGGCCCGCCTCAACGAGGCCCGGCTCGCCGGGGCCGCCGCGAGCACCGGCCACGCGATCGCGTGGGACCTCGAGTACAGCGGCGACGAGGCGCCCCTGCTGCTGCTGCCGGAGAATCTTTATGACGGCCCGTTCCCGAACGCGAAGGCGCTGGTCGGGACCCCGAACGCGCGCTACCACGGGACCCTCTCGGTCGACGGCGAGGTGCACGCGATCGACGGCTGGGTCGGCAGCCAGAATCACAACTGGGGCAGCCGGCACACCGACCGCTACGCCTGGGCCCAGGTCGCCGGCTTCGACGGCGTGCCCGACAGCTTTTTGGAGTGCTCGACCGCGCAGATCAAGGTCGGCCCGCTGTGGTCGCCGCGCTTCACGCTGGTGGTGCTGCGCATCGAGGGCGAGGAATACGCGATCAACTCGCTGCCGCGCGCCGTGATCGCCGACGGTCGCTGGGCCGCGGTCGAGTCGGGCTTCGAGTGGCACCTGCGGACCAAACAGGCCGGGGTCGAGATCGCGGCGAAGATCACGGCAAAGCGCGATCGCTTCATCGGCCTGCGCTATCAAAACCCGTCAGGCGGCACCAAGACCTGCCTCAACAGCAAGCTGGCGCGCGTCGAGCTGACCCTGCGCCGCAGCGGCCGCCCCGAGCTGCACCTGCGCAGCGCGCATCGGGCCGCGTTCGAGATGCTGACCGACGATACCGCCGCCGGCGTGCCCGTCGTTACCTGAGCTCGACCGAGTCGCCGTCGCGTCGCGCCTGCTCACGAAAGGCCGGGTCGATCTTCAACACCCGGACACCGCCTCAGAACCCCCACCCAACTGCGGCAGTTGCCCCGCGAGTCCCCGGCAGGGGCCGATGCGCAGAGACGAAGGAAAGGCCAGGATCGCGTCCGTGCCGTTGATCTGAAGTAGACCACGCGACGCGGACGCCGGGCCGTGAGCCCTCCGCGCGTGCCCCTGTGCTAACGAGGACGGCGAAGCTCCTTCATGTCCATCGAGGAACGCGTTCCTGCACCTCGTTCATACATTTCGACCTCGGGCACCTTCGCCGCCGTGCCTCAAGCATTCGAGGGGGCCGACGGTAGCCTCG
>JAYUXQ010000803.1:0-9215 GCA_043752905.1 Nannocystis sp.
CGCGGACGATCACCCTCGTGGACGGCAAGGCCCTCGGCGTCACCGTCGAGGTCCAGCGCGTCCACGGCGAGTCCTCGATCTGGGTCGAGGACCGCGGCACCGATGAGAAGCCCGGCAGCTACGCCACCGGCCTCTCGCCGACGATCCACGTCGGCCACCCGACCCTGCACGACGTCTCGGAGACGACCAACATCGCCGGCTCGGCGCTCAGCGGCGACTTCGTCCAGGTCAACACCAAGGGCCGCCGCCTGGTCGCCACCGGCCTCGCCGTCGACGGCTTCTACCTCACCGACCTCGACGACCCGACCCAGTCGTACAACGCGATCTTCGCCCACACCCACTCGCGCCCGCGAGGCGTCGAGCAGGGCGACTTCATCACCGAGATCATCGGCACCGTCGAGGAGTTCTACGGCTTTACCGAGCTCGGCTTCCCCACCTACAAGGTCGGCGGCCACCTCGACGAGATCCCGACCTTCGTGCTCACGCCCGAGGTCGTCGCCGACGACCAGGCGATGGAGAAGCTCGAGAGCCGACTCGTCGAGGTGCGCGACGTCACGGTCTGTGAGCTCGGCGAGGGATACAGCAGCTTCGGTCAGTGGATCGTCCTCCTCGACCCCGCCGGCGACTGCACGAGTGGCAAGGGCGGCGTCACCGTCGTCAGCGCCCTGAGCGCGACAAAGTTCACCCCGGCCCCGCTGGTCGGCAAGGTCCTGCCGCGGATCACCGGAGACCTGCGCTACCACGTCGCTGCGCGCCCCTCGTGGATCATGTACACCCGCAGCGACGACGACATCGAGATCGAGTAGCCGCCGGTCGCTGCCCGCTGTTGCTTCGCTGTCACATCGACATGCACGGACCCCAGCGTCCCGTGCATCGTCGTCCATCGTCGTGACGGGTGCTCATGCACGTGACACGTGTCCGCAGCACGCAATCGTGTGACCTCGCGTGACCGGACGAGCGCTTGACAGCGCGCGCGCACGGCGGGTAGATCCGCGCTGCTCACGGATGGCCAAAGCCAGCGGCGTGGCCCGCGAATCGCTCCTGGAGAATCGCATGACCCACGCACGTAGATACCTCAGCCTCTCACTCGTCCCCTGCCTCCTGACCGCATGCCCCAACCTGGGCCCGGGCGGCAACGAGACCACCCCGGACACCTCGGCCGACGGCGGCGCCACCGGCGGCACCGGCGACGCCGGCGACACCGACAACACGCCGACCGGTGGCCAGAGCGCGCACGTCACGATCTATCAGATCCAGCAGGGCGAGGTCCCCGAGATGACGCTTGTCGATCTCAAGGACATCATCGTCACCTCGCCGATCTATTACGACAAGAAGAGCAACGGCAACTTCTTCGTCTCCGAGGCCCCGGGCGGGGCCTTCTCCGGCATCCTCGTCTACGCCTACGCGGACGTGATCGCCGAGCTCGACGCCGACGGCAAGCTGCCCGCGGTCGGCGACAAGATCGACCTGCGCGCCACCTACAGCGAGTTCTTTGACTACTCGGAGCTGACCCTCAGCGCCGGCCCCGACATAACGATCACCGGGACCGGCACCGTGCCCGCGCCGACCACCGTCACCGCCGCCGAGGTCACCACCGGCGGTGCCAAGTCCGAGGACTTCGAGGGCTGTCTGATCCAGATCGCCGGGGCCAAGGTCACCGCGCCGGTCGCCGACTTCGGCGAGTTCCAGGTCGACGGCGTCCTCCAGGTCGACGACCTGTTCTACCTCCCCTCCCCCGGTCCCAAGCCGCCACAGGACACCACCTTCACCAACCTGGTCGGGCAGCTCACCTACGGCTTCGAGGAGTTCAAGCTCGCCCCGCGCTCATGCGCCGACTACCAGGGCTGGGACACCTGCACCGAGCCGGTCGACACCGACACGACCACCGGCGCCAACGTCTCCACCACGATCTACGAGATCCAGATGGGCAATGTGCCCGACAAGAGCTACGTCGATCTCAAGGACGTCGTCGTCACCTCCCAGTTCTTCACCGACGCCAAGGCCAACGGCGGCTTCTTCATCGCCGAGCAGCCCGGCGGCGAGTACTCGGGCATCCAGGTCTACGTCTACGCCGACGTCGCCGCTGCCCTGACGACCATGAACCTCGTCCCCAAGCTCGGCGACGTGGTCACGATCTCGGGCCAGTACAGCGAGTTCTTCGATTACTCGGAGATCAGCCTGTCCAAGGTCGAGAACCTGTCGATCACCGGCACCGCCGCCGTCCCCGACGCCGCCGTCGTCGCCCCCGCCGACATCGCCACCGGCGGCGCCAAGTCCGAGGCCTACGAGGGTGTGCTCGTCGCCGTCGAGGACGTCACCGTCACCGCCCCGGTCGCCATGTACGGCGAGTTCTCGGTCACCGGCGACCTCGTCGTCGACGACCTGTTCTTCGCGCCCGAATCCGGCCCGAACCCGATGATGGGCGACCTCTACGCCCGCATCACGGGGCTCCTGACCTACTCCTTCGAGGTCTTCAAGCTCGAGCCGCGCGACCTCGCGGACCTGCAAAAGGCCCCGTGACACCCGTGACACCCGGGTCTCGCCCAACCCCCCCTCGTTGCGTCCACAGACTGGAGCCGAGTCGATGAAGTGTCCCACCCTCGCGGTCCTCGCCGCGATCTGGATCTCGCCAGTCGCATACGCCTCGGCGCAGGCCCCCGCCCCGCAGGGCAGCAACTCCGGCCAGCCCACGAGCTCGCCGTCGACCACCCCGGATGTCGCCTCGACCACGCCCGCGAGCATCCCGGTCGGCACCGCCAATCCGATCGCCGCCTCGCCGACGCCGAACCAGACCCCGCCGATCGAGCCCGAGACCCCCGTCACCGAGGGCCCGAGCGCCAACGAGAAGCACGCCGCCGACCTGCGCCGCCTGCAATCCGAGCTCGCGCGCATGCAGGTGCGCCTCGAGGCCACCGAGCAGCGCCTCGCCGAGATGGGCGTCGACCGCAACCGCGAGGAGGTCGCGCGCAACATCCAGGGCCCGCAGGTCGGCTTCAACGCGTGGACCTCGGGCAACGCGATGGCGACCCGCGTCACCTTCGCGATCGCCGACGACAACCTGCTCGCGGGCGCCTCGGACCGCTCACCGGGCGCGGGCTTCAAGCTCGCCGCCGACCGCCTGTTCTACGACGCGATCGAGCAGCGCAAGCGCGGCTTCGAGACCGAGACCCAGCTCGTCGTCTACAAGCGCGTCCCGACCTACTTCAAGCGCATGGACGCCGAGGCGGCCTTTGTCGTCGAGCTCCAGCACTACACCAACGAGAAGACGTACAAGACCGAGACGCAGATCCGCGACGACGGCAGCTACATCAAGCTCAACTGGTACACCAAGCGCAGCGACTACAACGGGGACCAGGTCTCGCTGACCATGTTCCCCTTCGACTCGCAGCGCATGCTGCTCGGCTACACCTACAACATCACGTGGGGCGGCGAGCGCACCTTCCCGAACAACGCCCCCGGCGGCGACGCGGCGCGCAGCAACACCATGGTCCCCGGCATGCGCCTGCGCTACGACTTCAAGGTCGGCACCGGCAAGGACGGCTACGTGTGGGCCGGCGCCAAGACGGCGCGCCTGCTCAACGAGCAGATCAATGAGCCGCAGACCTACTACGGCCTGCTCTACGGCGCGGGCGTCAGCTTCACGCGCTGGATGACCCTCGAGGTCAACGGCGGCTACTTCCAGCGCGGCGCCTTCCCTCCGCAGGGCACCAAGTACCCCGGCATCGGCGGCAAGACGGCCCAGGCCTTCGGCGGCTCGACCCGCCTGACCTTCCGCAAGGGCATGCCGATCGGCACCTCGATCGACTTCCAGCTGTTTCGCTACAGCCCCGACGCCACCTACCTGCTCACCCAGACCCAGAACTACGACAACCGCTTCGCCGCCTCGGGTGCGTTCGAGTTCACCACCGTCGGTCAGACCCTCCTCGACTGGGAGAAGCCGGACACCACCGTCATCCGCCCCGCGATGGCCGGCGCCTTCAACGGCCGCCTGCGCTACCGCAAGACCCGCGTGTTCGCCACCGCGCTGTTTCGTAACCTCGACTACGTCGTCCTCGACATCCCTGGCGTCGCCCCCTACCGCGCCTTCCCGCAGGGCGCGATCGTCAAGCCCGAGTGGTTCGTCGTCGCCGGCGTCGACTACTACCTCCAGCGCACCCGCCTGACCCCCGGCTTCGTGTTCGCCTACAAGAACCCGGCCTCGTACACCTCGAACAACACCACCCTGGTGTACCGCGAGTTCAACGACGTCGAGACCCTCCCCAACGGCTACGCCGCCTACGACATCCTGTCGACCAAGCTGACCCTCAAGTGGGACGTCGCCCCATTCTTCGTCATCGTCAGCGAGCTGCGCTACACGCATGACAGCAACCGCACCAAGTTCGTCAAGTCCAACGACGACTCCGGCCGCATCCGCGTGTTCGAGGACAAGAACATCACCAACCGCCTCGGCTTCTTCCTGCTCGCGCAGGCCCGCTGGTAGCCCCATGCAGCTGCAACACCTCCTCCATGGCGCCCCCGGGCTCGTGACTCTCGGCCTCGCTTTCGGTCTGACCGGCTGCGGTCCGCGCCCCGCCGAGCTGTTCGAGCTCGACCCCCTCGACGCCGCCCCGATGCAGTCATGCACCGCGCACGGCCCTCTGCAGCGCACCTGCGACGAGTGCAACGGCGGCGACACCAGGGCCTGCCTGACCGTCGCCGCCAGCTACGAGCAGCGCTTCGACGTCGCCCGCCGCGACGGCGACCTGCGCACCGCGATGCGCTTCTACGGCCGCGCCTGCGCCCAGGGCGACGCGGCCGGCTGCGTCCTCATCAACGACCACTACGCGACCGTCCGCGGCCTCGAGTACTTCGCCCGCCAGGTCGCCCGCGAGCGCCGCGACCGCGCCTGCACCTACGTCGACGAGGTCTGCGCGACCCGCAACGCCCTCTCGTGCCGCGTCGAGGGCCTGTGCCTCGCCGAGGACTGGCCGCTGCGCACCCAGGCCCGCGACCTCGCCGGGGGCGCCCGCGCCTACTCGGCCGCCTGCGACCTCGGCGACGCCCGCGGCTGCCTCGAGCTCGGCTGGCTGCGCGCCGCCGGCTCCGAGGCCGAGCTACCTTCCGCGTTCGAGGCCCATCAAAAGGCCTGCACCCTCGGCTCCGTCCAGGGCTGCGTCGCCGCGGCGACCCACACCTACCACGGACTCGGGACCGCGGCCGCGCCGGAGCAGGCCCTGGCGACCATCAACACCCTGTGCGAGAAGGGCTCCGCCGAGGCCTGCCAGGCCGCGCGCGGCTACTTCGCCAGCCTGCGCCCGCTGCTGGTCCACGCGCAGATCGACGAGAGCTGGACCCTCCCGAGCAAGGCGAAGTTCAACGCCCTCGAGCTGCGCCCCGCCTACGTCGTCGCCCCCGGTCGCGTCGGCTTCTGCGTGCGCCCCGACGGCGGCGTCGACAAGGTCGAGACCCTCGACTCCACCGGCGAGCCGCTCGTCGACCAGCTGCTGCGCGAGTCGGTGTCGACGTGGAAGTTCCCGCGTCGCCCCGCCGTGCAGTCCGGCGCCCCGCTGTGCAGCGTGCACGAGCAGCGCCTGGCCTTCACCTTCCGCCCGGTCAGCTCGCGCCCCCTCTACACGGTGTGGGAGCAATACATGACCACCCGCGGCGGCCTGGCGATCCTCGACACCGACCCGCTGCTCTGGCGCTGATCACCGTCGCGAGCGGGCTGCCGTGAAGCGCCTACCAGGCCAGCATCTCCGTGGCCAGCATCTGGCCGGGGACCCGACCCATGCCTGGTATTCCGCCCGGAGATCGCTCTCGCCGCCCGTATCCTGCCAATTCAAGAACGCAGGCGACGCCCAAGCTCCCTCGTTCGCCGGCAGGTCATCGCCAGACCGGGCTATCAGGGAGAAATCGCATTTCTGCGGATCGTCCCTCGGAGTAGTAATAGATAACCACATGACTTTGCTTGAATCAGTTTCAGTAATGTGGATTACGTAAATTTCAGTCAGAGGCAACCATCGAGGCTTGCATTTTCGGAGCGCCCATTGACCGCCTGCCGACGCGTATGAAAGTGTCGAGCCATGCAGCGCGCTTCATTCGACGAAGCCTCGACCGCGTACCCGGTCGCCGTCAGTCAGGACCTCATGGCCAGCCCGCCCGCGATCTATCCGGGCCAGCTGCTCGGAGACCGCTACAACGTCGGCGAGCGGATCGGCGGCGGGGGCATGGCGGACGTGTTTCGCGGGCGCGACCCTTACCTGCACCGTGACGTCGCGATCAAGGTGATCAAGCACGGCATGGCCTCGGGCGAGATGTGCGCCCGCATGTTGCAGGAGGGCCGGGCCACCGCCGCGATCGACCACCCGCACCTGCTGCGGGTCCTGGACTTCGGACGCGTCGGCGCGACCGTCTACCTCGTCACCGACCTGCTGCGCGGCTGCTCGCTCGCGCAGCACCTGCGGTCGCGGCCCGACGCCAGGCTCGGCTGGCGCGACGCGATCGAGCTGCTGTTGCCCGCCCTCGACGCACTGGCCAAGATCCACGATCACGGCCTGGTCCACCGCGACCTCAAGCCCGACAACCTCTTCGTGCACCACCGCGACGGTCGCGAGGCGCTCATCGTGCTGGACCTCGGCATCGCCAAGGTCTCCCCGGCCCTGAGAAGCGCGGGCGCCCTGCAGACCACCGAATCCGGGCGGGTGCTCGGCACGCCCGCGTACATGTCCCCCGAGCAGGCTGGCGGCAAGCCGCTCGATCATCGCACGGACGTCTACTCGATCGGCGTGACCCTCTATCGCATGCTCGCCGGCCGCCTCCCCTTCGAGGCGCGTGAGGGCGAGGGCCCGATCGTACTGATGGCGCACCACCTCTACGACCCTCCCCCGTGCCTCGACGAGTTCACACCGGGGCTCCCCGGGCCGCTGGTCGAGCTGGTGATGCAGGCGCTGGCGAAGGCCCCCGCCCGGCGCCCGCAGTCGATGCGAGCGTTCGCCCAGAGCCTTCGCGCCTGCCTCCCGGCCGATCCAGAGCACAACGCCGCGGCGCCGACGAGCGCGCGCGGCGAGCGGAGCCATCGCGTCGCATGGCCGTCGGCCGGCCTCGCCCTGCTCGCCGCGCTCGTCGTGCTTCGCGGGATCCAGGAGGCCGCTGCGACCCCCACGATGCCCCATGCAAGGACCCTCGATGCCGCAAATGAGAGCGACGAGGACGACCCGCCCGACGTACCGCGACCGAGCGCGCAGCTGTTCACGACGCCCGCCAGGCCGCACCCGCCCGACCCGACCCGGCCCGCAGCACCGAGCGTGCGACGCGAACACGATCGGGCCGCGGTCACCCGGGTCCTCGTCTCCGTGACCGGGCCCGTCGCCGGGTGCATCGAGCAAAGCGGTGGGCTCGACCGGCAGGCGCTGCGCGTGACGTGGACCCTGCGCCCCGACGGCCAGGTCGTACGCACGCACCTCGGGGGCGGCGAGTCGACGCTGCTCGCCGTGTGTGCGCGGCCGCTGGTGAGCGCCTTGAAGTTCCCGCCCGGCACGACGCAGCGCCTCGAGCACACCTTCGAGCGGGCCGCGAAAGTGGGGCGCCCGTGATCCCGGCGGTCGCCTTGCTCCTGCGCCTGATCGGTGCCCCCACCCAGGACGCCCCGGATCTGTCCCCGGAGGCCAGGCCCCACAACGCGCAGGGGATCGCGCAGATCGTGGCCGGCAACTACCCCGCCGGCCTCGACGAGCTCGAACAGGCCTACGCACTCGTGCCCGATCCCTTGCGATACCGCGTCGGTCGCAGCGAGCTGCTCGGGTCGATCCGCGGCGCGCTCAACCACCTTTATGAGACCACCGGCGACGTCGCCCACCTGCGCCGCCTGCACGTCCACCTGCTGCGTCACCTCGAGGCGCTCGCCGTGGCGCTCGGCGACGCCACCACCGCCGACGACGTCGCCGGCACCCTCGTCGCGCTGCGCCAGGTCGAGGCGCAGCTCGCCCGCGAGCCGACGCCCACGCCCGTCGCCCCCCTGCCGGCGCCGACCCCACGCCCGCGGCCGGTCGTCACGCCACGTCCGGCGCTCCCCGTGCCAGCGCCTGCGGATGGCCCGACCCGCGGCCAGCTGCGCATCGCCGGCGGCATCAGCCTCGGCCTCGGCCTCGGCCTGCTCGGGGTGATGGCGTACGGCATCGCGGCCCAGCAGCGTCACGGCCCCGCGGGCCGCGAGATCGACGACGCGATCGACGGTCGTACGATCACCCCCGCCGAGTACGCCGAGCTCGCCGACCACCTGACGCGCGCGCGCGCCAGCCGACGCCTCGCCCTCGCCACGGGGCTATCCTCGGCCGCCCTCTCGGTCCTCGGCGTCGCGCTGCTGGCCCACCCACACACGCGGCGAGGTGCCCCCCGCCCCCGCGAGACCCTCTCGCTCGCCCCCTGGTGGGTACCGTCGGGCGCCGGCATCACCATGCGCCTGTCGCTGCGTTGACCTGTCCCGAGAGACACCCCACTCACCAAGGACCGCATGCTCCACGCCCGCACCATCACCCCCCTGATCTTCATGTCGCTCACGGCGTGTCCCGCCGCCGTCGTCGACGACGACCCGCAGGTCCACGCCCTGACCACCGATGACCTGACCGGCCCCGACACGCCCGCCCCGACCCCGACGACCACCGACGACCCCACCGCCGCGAGCAGCAGCAGCAGCAGCAGCACGGCCGCGGACACCACCACTGCTGCCGCGGCCACCACCACCACCACCGACACCCATGATACGACCGGCGCCCCCGCCGGGTGCGGGGACGGTGAGGTCGGACCCGGAGAGGCGTGCGACCTGGGCAGCGCCGCCAACAGCGATCAGGGCCCCTGCACCCTCAACTGCGAGCATAACGTGTGTGGCGACGGCCTCGTGCACCTCGGTGTCGAGGCGTGCGACAATGGCGTCGACAACAGTGATTTTTTATATGGGGGCTGTGGAACCCGGTGCCAATTCACGATCTACTGCGGCGATGGCCAGGTCAACGGCCCCGAGGAGTGCGACAGGGCAGACAAGAATGGAACTTCGGACAAGGACGCGGACGCCGTCCCATGTTCGGCCACCTGCAACTTCGACTCCCTGCTCGTGTTCCTCTCCAGCCGCACGTACACCGTCGCCGAGCTCGGTGGCAGCGCCTCGGCGGCGGACGAGCGCTGCGAGGCGCTCGCCGCCGCCGCCATGCTCCCCAATCACATGATGTTTCGCGCCTGGATCA
>JAYUXQ010000804.1:0-3731 GCA_043752905.1 Nannocystis sp.
TGCGTCACCGCCTGCGTATTGATCGCCAACGCGCTCCGCCAGTTCCGCGACTCGACCGCTGTCGTCCCCTACATGGCGATCTCCGGCGGGACCCTCATCGCCCTGAGCGCCACCCACCTCGAGATGGGCGGACACGCCTCACTGTCGGCCGTCGACCCGCAGATCATGGGCCAGAGGGTCAAGCACCTCGCGGAGGGCAAGGACAAGCCCAGCCTCGCGGCGCTCGCCCGAGAGTACGAGGTGGCGATGCGCAAGTACGTCGGCGACATGCTCGGCGCGCATCTCCCGGCGGAGCGCCTGGGCTCCGCCATGGAGATGTTCATGGGCGACCACGCGCCGCATGAGTGGCCGATCCAGAGACCCGAAGTCGAGGACCTCGGGATCTCGGTGGGACCCGCCGCGAGCAAGTGGGCGAGGATGGTCGACGCCTATCGGGGCCGCCGTTGGTAATGAAGGCCGACATGCTCTCTCATGGCAAACGTGCAGTCACAGTGACGCCGCGCACCGGCCAGGAGGTCGACAAGTTCCTCAAGCGCTGGCGCGCGACGCTGACGCCGGCCTTCGCCTCCGAGTATGTCGATGGATATTTTCGTCGTCACCGCACGGAGATTGAAGCCCTCGTCGCTCCCGCGCTGGCCCGGCACAGGGCGAGAGGCGGCGAGCGCCCCGACGACGCAGCCGATTTTCTGGCCTACGACGCCATCGCGGTCTCGCAGCAGCTTCTCGATGCGCGGCCAGACCCGCAGGTCGTCAAGGAACTGCTGCGCCGGGTGGATGTGCAGTTCTCGGAGGGCTACGCCGAGTGGGCTGTCTTTGGAAATTTCGCCGTCGAGTACGTCGATACTCGCTCCGAGTCGATCCTGCTGCGAGATGTGGGCTGGGACGCCGTACCTCTCCTCCTGGATTGTCCGGCGATGGCCATCATCGCAAGTGGCCACGTCGTGGCGGTCCGCGATCAGATGGGCTGGCTCAACATCCACCCGGAGCGCCGGGGCACGTTGAACCAGCTGTACTTCGACCTCCAGCGCGCCGAGGACAAGGTCGTGCACCTCCGCGAGGTGATCGGCATCCAACCAAATACGAAGGAGCGGCTGGCGAAGTATGCGGTCGCCATGTGGAAGCACGCCCGCAAGGCCAAACATCACGGATCCGGACGACCCTCCGATGAAACTTGACATCCTTGCGCGACTATTCCTTGGCGGCGCTCTCCTTGCGGAGAGCGGCTTAGCCATGCGCCGATTCGCAGTCCGCAGTCGGGCCTACAAGGCTGCGGTCCGACGGGCGGCCGAGACGGGCCGCCCCCTCGTCGTCGTCGGCGACCCCGACGCCGGCGCACATACTCGGCTCCTGCGTGCCTATGGCTGCGGCGACCTGTGCATCGATCTCCGCGGCTGCCCGCGGTGCCAGGTCATGCAGCCTGCGGACTTGACTCAGGGCCCCATTGCCGCCGTCGCCGACGATTCGGCCATCGTCTATGTCTCGTGCGTGATCGAGTACGTCTCTGATCCCGAGGCCGCGCTGCGCGAGCTCTACCGGATGGCAGGGGCGCCGGAAAACCTGTTCCTCGTGCTCGTGGAGCCGTGGAGCCTCACCGCCGCGCTCTACCCTGGCGCACGCTGGGTCGGTGTTGGCGAACAAGATGGAATCACCCTGTACCCAGTCACGGGTACCCGAAAACTGGCGACTGCCGGCGGCCTCGCGGCATTGCTCGCCCTGGCTCTCCGTACGCGGAGCCGACGGCAAGTCCATCAATGAACAAATCAAGAAATTTTTGGAGATAGCCATGAAGCCGTCAACCCCTGTCAACCACACCGATCGAGGTGCATCCGCTGACCCACGAAGAGGTAGCGACATGACTTCCGCGAACCGCAAGATCTCCCCTACCCCTCTGCCCGCCGACGCACCATTGATGACGCGGAGCGACGTTGCCACGGTTCTGCGTACCACGCCCCGGCAGATCTCAAACATGACGGCCAGGGGTCAATTACCGGTGCCAGTACGAGTCGCCGGACTCGGGGTACGCTGGCGACGACCCGAGATTGAGGCGTGGATCGCTGCTCAGTAACTGCTTGAACCGCGCGCCAGATCCAGCTATCTCTCGGGTAGCGGATTTGCGCGTGGCGAGAAAGGATCTCGCCGCGTGAAAATCAAAGTCAGACAGAGGAAGGACGAGGGGAAGACAGCAGTGTGGCTCGCCGATGTTCACGTCGTACCAAGAGGGGCGGACCTTCCTGAGCGTTTCAGGATGATCGCCCCCGATGGGATCACGTCGAGGAGCGGCGCGACGCGCTGGGCCATGGAGGCCGCTCGCAAGATCGCCGCCGAGGGCCGACCGCACAGCACGACCAAGGCGAGGGAGGAGAGACAACAGCGCGAGGAGGAGGCAAAGCGGCTCAACGTCCCCACGTTGGCCGAGTACCTGCCGCGTTACCTCGAAGACATGACCATCGAGCGGCGCAAGCCGAGCACGATGACAGCCAAGGAAGTGATCGGGCGCCTGCACCTCGTTCCGGTGCTGGGCGGGTTCAAGCTCGACCACTGCGGTACGGAGATCGCCATTGCCAAGCTCAAGGCCCATCTGCGGCCGCAGGGCGCGGCGCGAGCGAACGCCGTGCTCGGCATGCTGTGCCACGTGCTCGGCTGCGCCAAGCGTAGCGGCATCGCGGTCGAGGTGCCGGCGATCCCGAAGGTCAAGCGGGAGAAGGTCGAGACCCTGCGCTTCTACACACCCGGGCAGCTAGACGAGCTGGTCGCGGCAGCGCAGGCCCGCTCGACCCGCTGGGCGGCGGTCATCTTGCTCATGGGCGACGCGGGCCTGCGCAGCGGCGAGGTCTCGGCGCTGACATGGGAGCACATCAACCTCGCCCAGCGCGAGCTGACCGTGTCGGCGAATTTGTGGCGTGGCCACATCGGCACGCCCAAGTCAGGCAAGAGCCGCAAGGTGCCGATGACTCGGCGGCTCGTCGCGGCGCTCGCGGCGTTGGACCACGGCGCGGCGCAGGTACTCACCGCCGCGAGCGGTGAAGGCCTCGCATCCCACGCATCGATCAAGTCGGTCGTAACGTGGGCGGCGAAGCACGCCGGGGTCCCGGACCACGGCCCGCACGCCCTGCGCCACGGGTACGCGACCGCGCTGCTGGCGAGCGGGTCTGATCTCCGGGTGGTCCAGAAGCTACTGGGCCATGCGGACATCGCTACCACTGCGCGATACCTGCACCTGCTGCCGAGCGCGGAGCGCTCGGCCATCGAGCGCCTCGAGGCGCAGCAGGCGGTCGGCGGCACTGGCCCGAAGCTGGCCCGAGCCCCATACAGCGAACCCTCGATCCACTAGAAGTGACATTAATTCAATGACTTACATAGTCAAAACCAAGAAGACCCAGATCTACACCTGGGCCAGCTGCGATACTCCGCAGTGAGGCTCAAAACGTCAACCAGGCCCACCTAGGCCTCATTTCAAGCCGCGTCAGTCCGCTTTCAGAATTCGGCCCGGTTACCCTCCAGGTACCCGGGCCGACTCTAATTGACTCCCCGGTACTGGCACCAGACTGGCCAACTGGCACCGCGATTTCAAGCCGAAATCCAGCCGCCCCTCTCAGACCGCCCCGCAGCCCACCGACCGGCCGCATTCCTGCAAATCGGGGCGATTTGAGAGGGTCGACGTGTTCCACCTTGCTCCCCCATGCCCCCACGTGCCCCAAGTTTTGGCAAAGCGTTGGCAACGGCCGGGGCCG
>JAYUXQ010000805.1:0-9167 GCA_043752905.1 Nannocystis sp.
CCTCGAAACGTCGTCAGGCGACCGACGAGCCAGCCCGGCGACAGACCAGCAGCGTGTGGCTGAGCCCGAGCTCGTCGTGCTGGCGCTCGACTTCGAGGCCGGCCGCGTGCACGCAGGCGAGGAAGGTCGTCGACCGATACATCTGGCTGTTGCCGTTGGCGATCGCCGTGAAGTAGAGGGAGGTCATCTGCAGGCAGAAGCTCGCCGCGGGGAACCGCTGGCGGTCCCAGAACGCCTCGAGGATGTAGATCTTCGCGTGGGGCTCGAGCGCCGCGACGCAGCGGCGCAGGATCGACACGATCTGCGCCTCCGAGAAACAGTCGAGGAACTGGCTCATCCAGATCGCATCGAAGCCGCGCGGGACCTCGGTGGCCTCGCTGAGCAGGTCCGCCGGGTGGAAGTGGGCCCGGTCGAGCAGGCCGGCCTCGCCGAGGCTCTGCTCGGCGTTGCGAAGCTGCCCCGGCAAGTCGAGCAGCGTGACCTCGACCTCGGGGTCACGACGCAGACAGGCGGTCGCCCACTTGCCGGTATTCCCCCCGATGTCGAGGATCCTCCGCGGACGATCGCGGAACACCAGCGGCAAGGCGGCCCCGAAGGCGCCATCCGAGTAGTGGTGATCGAAGCCGAACCACGAGCGGCGCACGAAGTCCGGCAGGTGCGCGAGGCCCTCGTAGACCGTCGCCCACTCGCCGAACACCTTGAGCCCCTCGGGCTTGCCAGTCTCGACCGAGGCGCCCAGCTGCGCGATGCCGGCGTAGTTCACGTCGCGCGTGAAGTCCATGTTGGCCCGCGTCATCGGGTCGTGTTGCACGAAGGTGCCGACCTTGGTCAGCTTGTAGCGACCCTCGACCTCGACGATGACGCCGATGCCGAGGCCGGCCTCCAGTAGCACGCGCGTGCCGTAGATCGGGAGGCCGACCGCCGCGGCCGCCTCGTCGAGGGTCAGGCCTGTGGGGCTGCCCTCGAGCGCCAGCAGCAGACCCCTGTCGCGCAGGGCGACGGTCGCCTGAAACACGAACGGGGCGAACGCGATCCACTGCGCGCGCTCGAGGGCCGCGAGCGCCGTCATGCGCGGGACGACAGTGTCAGGAGAGCTGTTCGAGTTGGCGGGAGGCGTGCCCAAGACCGATGCAGGATATACGCGTCGCGGCCGGTGTACAGGCCCGGATGGCGAGAGCGTTTTAGCCGATCGCGGCGCGCACACCGTTGGCCAGCAGTTGCAGGCCCAGGCCGACTTTCGGCAGCGTGCCCGCGGCGCGTTGTGCCGTCCAGCGCGGGTGGTTCTCCGGGTACAGGTAAGCCTCGGGGTGGGGCATCAGGCCGAAGATGCGGCCGCTCGGGTCGCACAGGCCGGCGGCGCCGTCCGGAGAGCCGTCGGGGTTGTCGGGCCAGGCCTCGGTCGGTCGACCCGCCGCGTCGACGTAGCGCAGCGGGATCTGGTGCCTGTCCGCGAGCGTGGCCCGCAGGGCGGCGTCGGCGTAGACCAGTTTGCCCTCGCCATGGCGGCTCGGCAGCTCGATCTCCGTCAGGCCGCGGGTGAACACGCAGGGGCTCTTCGGATCGACGGCGAGGCGCACCCAGGCGTCCCAGTAGCCGAGGCGATCGTTGTGGACGAGCGTGACGCTCTGGTGAAGTTCGGGGCCACCACCGGGCAGCAGGCCGAGCTTGACCAGCGTCTGAAAGCCGTTGCAGATGCCGAGGCACAGGCCGCCGTCGGCGACGAAGCGCAGCAGGCGGTCGCCCATGCGGTCGCGCAGGCGGTTGGCGAGGATGCGGCCGCTGGCGACGTGGTCGCCGAACGAGAACCCGCCGACGAAGGTCAGCAGGCGATAGGGCGCGAGCACGTCCGGCCCACCCGCGAGCACGTCGGCGATGTGACGCAGGTCGGCCTGGACCCCGAGCATGGCAAACGCGGCGGCCGTCTCGGCCTCGCAGTTGAGGCCGTAGCCGGTCAGCACCAGGACCCGCAGCTCGCGGGCGGCGGCGCGGTCGATCGTGGGGTCAGACATGGTCGCCTCCGCGCTGGAACGACCGCCGCATCGTCGCGGCGTCGTGCTCGAGCAGGGTGTCCGGGCCCCGCGAGATCCTCAGCCAGCCGCCACCCGGCGGCGGCAGCCCGCCGAGCACCGCCGGCCCCGCCTCACCGGCGCGCGGCGGGGCGACGGTGCCGAGCAGGCGCAGGCCGTGGGTCCCCACCGCCTGGGCCAGCGCGCCGGCCTCGTGTGCGGCGCAGGTGAAGACGATCCGCCCGGTCGACTCGCTAAATAGCGCCGCGCCCGGGCTGTCCTCGAGGACAGACGCAATATCGACGTCGAGCCCGAGCTCCCCGGCGATCGTCATGTGGGCCAGCGCGACCGCGAGGCCGCCGCGGCCGACGACGTGGGCCGAGCGCACCAGCCCCGCGTCCCGCGCGAGCGCGAAGGCCTGGTAGCGGGCCATGCAGGCGGCGAGGTCGGTCTGCGGGACGCCGTCGAGGGTCAGGCCGAGGGTCCGCGAGAGCTCGCTGCCGCCGAGCTCGGCGCGGGTGTCCCCGAGCAGATACACGTGGTCGCCGGGGGTCTGCGGGACGAGGTCGATCGCGCGGCCGACGTCGTCGAGCTGGCCGATCGCCGAGACCAGCAGCGTCGGCGGGATCGAGATCTTCACGCCGCCGAGGTGGGCGTCGTTCTTCATCGAGTCCTTGCCGCTGATCAGCGGCACGCCGTATGCCTCGCACGAGGCCCGTAGACCCTCGCAGCAGCGCACCAGCTGGGCCAGCTTGTGCTCGCCGTCGGGCGTCCTCGGGCCCTGCACCGGGTCGGGCCAGCAGAAGTTGTCGAGCGCGCTCATGCGGTCGATGCGGGCCCCCGCGCACAGCAGCCGGCGCACCGCCTCGTCGACGCAGGCCCGCGCCATCGCGTCGGTGTCGAGGTCGCTGTAAAAAGGATGCACGCCCTCCGCGAGCACCACGCCCTCCGGTCGCAGGTGCCGCGCGCGCATCACCGTCGCGGTCGCGGGCACGTCCTGGCGCACGCCGACCCACGGCTTGATGACACTGAGACCCTTGACCTCATGATCGTAGTGCCGCGCGGTCGCCTCGCCCGAGGCGATGTTCGGGCGGGCGAGCAGGGTCAGCAGGGCCGCGCCGAGCCGGGATGGCTCGAGCGCCCGGGCCAGCGCGGACGGCTCCGAGAGCGGACGCGCAGGCGGGCTCCAGCGGGCTCGCAGCGGCCAGCGCGGCAGGCCGTCGTGCAGGAACTCGAGGCCGAGGTCGCAGACCATGGTTTCGCCGTGGGTGACCTCCAGGCGGCCGCTGGCGGTGAATTCGCCGAGCACGCTGGCCTCGACTTCGCGGCGGGCGGCGAGCCCGAGGAACGCGTCGATGCGGGCCTTCGGGACAGCCAGGGTCATGCGCTCCTGGGCCTCGGAGATGAGGATCTCCCACGGCGCGAGGCCGGGGTACTTGAGGGGGGCGCGGGCGAGGTCGATGCGGGCCCCGCCGGTCGCGCCGGCCATCTCGCCGACCGAGCTCGACAGGCCGCCGGCGCCGTTGTCGGTGATGCTCGAGTAGAGGTTCAGGGCGCGCGCCTCGTGCAGCAGGTCGGCCATCATCTTCTGCGTGATCGGGTCGCCGATCTGGACCGCCTGGGCCGGCGAGGACTCGTCGAGCTCGACGCTGGAGAAGGTGGCGCCGTGGATCCCGTCCTTGCCGATCCGTCCGCCGAGCATCACCACCAGGTCGCCGACGGCCGCGCGCTTGACGTGGGTCGGCTGGCCCGCGGTCTCGACCGGCATGACGGCGACGGTGCCGCAGTAGACCAGGGGTTTACCGGCGTAGCGGGCGTCGAACAGCTCGAAGCCGCGGCTGTAGGGGATGCCGGATTGATTCCCGCCGTCGATGACGCCGTGGTGTACGCCGGCCCGGACCTTTGCCGGATGCATGAGCCCGGGCGGCAGCGGGTCGGCGTGGTCCGGCGGGCCCAGGCAATATCCCCACACGTTGGTCAGCAGCTCGGCGCCGAGGCCTGTCGCGAGGCTGTCGCGATTGACGCCGACGATCCCCGTCATCGCCCCGCCGTAGGGGTCGAGCGCCGACGGGGAATTGTGCGTCTCCACCTTGTAGACGAGGTGGTCCACCGCGCTGAAGCGGACCACCCCGGCGTTGTCGTGGAACACCGATACGAGGAACGGGGTCTCACCGTCGGTCCCTGCCGCCGCCCGCGCAGCCGCGACGGCCTCGGTCGCGCCGCGGATGTACGTACGAAACAACCCCGCCTCGATCTCACGGGTCGCGCCGGAGGGATCGGTATAGGTGATGGGGGCGGCGAAGATCTTGTGCTTGCAGTGCTCGCTCCACGTCTGGGCCAGGCACTCGAGCTCGGCGTCGGTCGGGTCGCGCCCGAGGCCGGTAAAATGCGCGCGGATCGCCGACATCTCCGCCAGCGACAGCGCCAGCACACCGGCGCGTGAGATCTGCTCGAGCGTCGCGTCGTCCGCCGAACGCAGCGGCACCGTCGTGACAGCGGGCACCGTCGCCGTGCCGGCCCGCGGCACCTCGAGCGAGGCGGCTCCCGGCTCGCCCGCACCCGCCTCGAAGCGGACCCGCTGGATCAGCGGGTTGTGCAGCTCGCGTGCGACGAGCTCGAGCTCCTCCGGCGTCAGCCCCTCGAAGACGTACAACGTGCTGCTGTGGACCTGCCCCGGCAGCGGGCGACCGAGCCGGTCCTCGGCGGCCCGGAGCACGCTCCGGCCGACCGAGTCGGTGACGCCGGGGCGAAAGCCGATGCACAGCCGACGGGCGCCTGGCGGGTCCGGGAGGGCGCCGACGGCCCCCAGCTCGCTCACCGGGTCGACGAGGGCGGCGAGCACCCGGGCGAGCTCGTCGGCGTCGAGGCCGAGGTCGAGGTGAAGCACCTTACGCGTCCGCAGGCCCGTCGGCACGCGGCCGAGAACGGCCCGCAGGCGCGTCGCGGTGGCGGTGGCGAGCGCGTCCTTCAGTTCTGGACGGGTCGTGATCTCCAGCCGGCCGACGGCGGCGGTGGACGTGGACCCGAGGGCGGCGGGTTGAGCGGACGACACGGCCCTTCTTAGCCCGCCGTGCCCCACCACTGTCAACCGCGCGAGCGTTGCCTTCCACACTGCCAGCGCGGCGCTTCGCGGTGGCCGGCCTTGACAGGTCGCGCGCCCCGCTGCATTCTCACTGCCATACGTGGTGGGTCCTGGGAGTTCGTTCCGAGTTCCGACATCGCTCATGTAGCTATCCCATGTAGCTATCGTCGATATGGGCCACGATGGCCTCTTCCGGGCCTGACGCGCTCGCACTGAAAGCGGCCGCGGCCCATGACAACCTGCACTGAGGTGCATCTGTGAACAATCTGGAAGACCGGGACGACCGGGTCGAGGACACCTGGGCCAGGAGCCTGCGTGATGTCCTGTGTGATGTGATCAAAACCCTGCCGAGTCATGTGACGCTCGGCGAGCTCGTCGACGCGACGCGCAGCAACCCCCAGCTCGCGCCGGTGCTCGACCACTTCACGGTGCAAGAGCTCATCGACCTGGTCAAAGACCGACCGCGAGGCGAGCCGTCGGACCTGCCGGTGCGCGCCGCGACGCGGTCCGGTGGCGGGTCCGAGGTCCAGTTCGACGACGAGGGGAACCCCTTGCTCGACCTCGACCTGGACAGCGGGACCGCCGTCATCCGCCGCCGCGCCGACGTCCCCGATGGTGACGTTCGTCTGCTCTCCGCGCTGAGCAAGATGAAGGCCGGGCGCCGCGAGCACGAGCTGCTACAGACCACCGGCCTCGCGTCGGACCAGGTCCGCATCATCTTGCGCAACCTGCAGACCCGCGGCTTTATCCACGTCGAGGGCAGCGGCATCAAGCGGCGCATCAAGATCACCCGCCACGGCACCGCGTACCTTCGCAAGTTCGAGCCCAACGCGCTGTCGCTGTGAGCGACGCGTCGGCCCATTAAACGACCACGGGGTCCTGCGCGTGCAGGGCCCCGTGTCTCGTCGAGGTCTCGTCGAGATCTCGTCGAGGTCTCGTTGGGTCCTCCGGTGCCCGCTGCGCGCAGCGGGCCCGGCGGGGGCAGGTCAGCCGGCGGGCGCCAGCTCGTTTTGAAGAATGCCGGCGAGGCAGTTGATCGCGTTCGAGAAGTCGGTGTCGCAGATCGACTCGATGCAGCAGCGCAGCTTGGCGTCGTTTTGCGGGGTGCTCGGGTCGTCCGGCACGTTGAGGCTCTCGCACACCTCCTTCACGCGCACCGGCGGGACCGCCTGACCGGTCGCCGCGTTGGTGCAGCCCGGCCCGATGCCGAACTCGTACTGCTTGGTCGCGGCGGTCTTCGGGGGCATGGCCATCGCGTCCGCCGGCAGGATGTCCGAGTCCAGCCAGTCGCGGTACACGAGGTCGAACACGCCGCCGTCGGTCGGCTCGAAGGGCGGCAGCGGATTACGCGCGGTCACCGGCGGGACGCCGAGGATGCCGAGCATGACCACCTGCTTGTTCTTGCCCTTGATGAGCACCTCCTTGAGGTAGTTCGTGTAGCGCTCGATCGGCTGGAGGACGCCCTTGTCCTCCGACATGCAGCTCTCGTAGATGCCGTCGGCGTTGTTGTCGAAGCACGACACGCCGGCGTTCCAGCAGGTCGCGCTGGTCGGGCTGTCCAGGGCCCCGGCCTTGGCCGGGTTGCCCTCCCAGTACTGGTTGTACATCGGGTCGTCGACGTTGGCCGGGTCGAAGTACTTGTAGTCCTTCGTCGCGCAGTCCTCCTCGTCGGTGACCACGATGACCGCGAGCACGGCGCCGGGGCGGAGGAACGGCTCGGGGCTCGAGTTCCACGGCTTGCCGGGGTCGAGCGCCTGCACCATCGTCTCGAGGGTCGCCTCCATGCCGCAGCCGTCGATGCCCTGCGGGCCGATGCACGACAGCGCGTCCGCGACCGCGTCCCGCATCGGGTCGGGGTTGGCGCCCATGATGTTGTTGGTGGACGGGTTGAAGTGAATGAACGGCCCCATCGGCGCGGCCGGGAAGGTGGCGTCGCAGCCGTTGGTGCACGCCTGGGGGATCTTTGGCGCGTTGAGGCCGATGCCGTTGAAGCGCTCGAGGCGGTCGGTGCAGGCGTCGAAGATCGGCGCGCCCTTGGCGGGCGTGTAGTCCGGCTTTTGGAACTGCGTGCACAGCGGATGCCCGAAGTCGGTCGTCGTCACCATGATGTTGACGTCGGCGTTGACCAGATTCATGTCCTTGTCCTTCAGATCGCGGATCTTCTGGATCAGGTACGGGAAGTTGGCGGCGAGGTTGGTCTGCTCCTCGCCCATCGAGCCCGAGTTGTCGATCACGAACAGGATGTCGAGCAGGTTGCAGGTGCCGTCCGCCGAGCAGTTCGGCAGCACGTCCGTGTCCTCGTCCGCCGGCAGGTCCAGCTTGGGCATCGTCGCGTCGGTCGTGATGCTGGCACCGGACGTGTCCGAGTCCCCCGAGGTCGGCGTCGTCGTCAGCGTCACGGAGCCCCCGGACACCGTCACGGTCGCCGACGTCGTCGAGTCGTCGCCGCCGCCGTTGTCGCCGCAGGCGATCGACAGCCCGCTGCAAAGCGCCAGGGAAAGTAAGGTTCGGGTGGCTCGAAGAGGAGTAGTGCTCAACATGATGTGACTCTTTTGCCGCGGCGTCCGTCCGCGCACAAGCTCGTCCCCCATCGTCGCACAGCCCGTGTGGACGACAAAAGCGAGAAATTGCCCCCGGGAGCGTTTCGCGGCCGACAAACGGCAATGGGGGCCCGAGTCCACGCGCGCGTGCTCACCACCCGCATGTACCCCGGCATGTACCCCGGCATGTACCCCGGCGTGCACACCACGGCGTGAGCGCCGGTGCCGGCTCGCGCGAGCCAACTCACGGAATCGCCGTGACGGGTGGTGGCTGTCGTGTGCGCCTAGAACATCGCCTGGAGCTGCAAGCGGACCTGGTCGGTGCCGTGGCGGATCTCGTTGTTCCACAGGTGCAGGTAGTCGAGCTGGAGCTTGAGCCAGTGGCGGGCGAAGTAATAATTGAAGACGCCGCCGACCTCGTTCTGGTCCTTGAGGCTGGTCTGCGTCGCGTCGCCCTGGCCGCGGATCTGGCCCCAGCGCGCGCCGAGCTCGAGCGGCAGGCGCGGGAGCATGTAGCCGGCCTGCAGGAAGTAGCCGAGGCCGTCGCGCGGGGCGACCGCGGCGACCGGGTTGCCCATCGCGTCGAGGGTGGTGACCGGGGTCATCTTCACGTGCTTTCGCCAGAAGAACGCGCCCTCGAACGAGAAGCCGGCGTAGCGAAAGTTCATGTCCGCGGTGGCGTTGAGGGTCGAGGCCTTGCGCCCGTCGGTGGGGATCTGTCCGGCGAAGCCGTGCTGGTCGTGCGGGTCCTTGTCGATGTACGAGAAGGCGCCGCCGATCAACATGCGAGGCCTGGTGCTGCGGTCGTGGTCGCCCTCCTCGAGGTCGTCGTATTGACCGAAGGGGAGGACCTCGACGCGGCCGACGTAGGCGAGGCCGAAGTCGCTGGGGCCGTAGAGGGCGATGCCATCGCCGAGGTAGACGCCGGCGTAGTAGCGGAGCTTGCCGAGGCCGGCGACATCCTTGGAGCGGATGTCGAAGCCGATGTCGCGGTCCATCGTGAACTCGTTGTTGGCCCCGGACCTGTCGACGAACTGCATGCCGGTGACCCGCAGCATGCGCTGGTGGTTGTAGGGCACCTTGTACTGGCCGACCTGGAAGGTCGCGTCGCGGAAGCGATCGAAGGTGAAGTACCAGTCGAGGATCGGCGAGCGCGTGATGGCGCCGTTTTTCCACCCGAGCTCGATCGGGGACGCAGTCAGCTGGATCTTGTACTTGATGTTTTTTGAGAAGAGATTGCCGCCGAAGATCAGGCGCGCGCGGCGAAACACCAGGTCGAAGTCGTGCTTGGCCGCCGACGCCATGCCGCCGTCCATCGCCGGGATCGAGGGCATAAAGTGGGCGATCGCCTGCAGCTGCGCGAGCGCGTTGAACTGCAACGAGAAGCGACCGTCGGCGCTGCTGACCTCGATGCCGATGCCGGGGCGCCACTTCGCCTTGCCGCCGTCGACCGGCGCCTCGGCCATCCGCGCGGCGTCCGTCCTCGGCAAGAAGCGCGAGGGCGTCGGAGCCGGGGTCGCGGTCGCCGATGCCGAGGCC
>JAYUXQ010000806.1:0-3727 GCA_043752905.1 Nannocystis sp.
TACGGCAAGTACCTGTCCCCGGGGACAGATGTCTGACGAGGCCTGATCGCCCGATGTCCGTGCGCTTCCCGCCCAACGGCCCCCCACCGCAGTTCCAGCCGCCCCAGCCGCCCCAGCCGTCGGGGCCGCAGCGCAGCGTCGATAGCCAGGGCCGCGTCACCGTGCGCCGGATCGGCGTGCCGCCGGTCGGGTTCGGCGACATCTATCACCGCCTCGTCGGCGCGCGCTGGCTCGCGCTGTTCCTGGTCGTCGGCGCGGCATACCTGATGATCAACGTCGTATTCGCGGGGTTGTACATGCTGCAACCCGGCGCGATCGAGAACGCCCGTCCGGACTCGTTTCTCGATCACTTCTTCTTCAGCGTCCAGACCATGGCGACGATCGGCTACGGAAAAATGACGCCGCGCACCGACGTCGCCAACATCCTCGTCACCTGCGAGGCGCTGCTCGGGATGCTCGGCGTCGCCATGGCGACGGGCCTCATCTTCGCCAAGTTCGCCCGCACGCACGCGCGGGTGATGTTCTCCGACGTGCTCCTGATCTCGACGATCGACGGCAAGCCGGTCCTGACCTTTCGCCTCGGCAACGCCCGCAACACCCAGATCGTCGAGGCCCAGCTCAGCGTCGTGATCCTGCGCGATCACGTCGCCGCCGACGGCGAGCGCATGCGGCGGTTCGTCGATCTCCCGCTCGCGCGCTCGCGCAGCGCAGTGTTCGCGCTGTCATGGTCCGTGTTCCATGCGATCGACGCGGACAGCCCGCTGTTCGGCGCGACCGCCGAGAGCCTCGCGGCCGCCAACGTCGAGCTGGTGGTCTCGATGCTCGGGATGGAGGAGGTCACCGGCCAGACGGTGCACGCCCGCCACGCCTATCACTGGAGCGACATCCGCTGGGACCACAAGTTCGCCGACATCTTCTCGGTCGACGCCGATGGCGCGCGGATCATCGACTACGGGGCCTTCCACCAGATCGTCCCGATCGCCGTCGCACCACCTCCGCCGTGAAGCTCGCGGAGCCGGGCGCGAGGCGGGGTCGCAGGGTCACGTCTCGTCGGGTGGGCTGTCCTTCGGGTCAGGTTCATCCGGGCCGCCGCGCAGCGCCGTCAGGCGCGCCGCGGCGCTCGCCTCCCAGCCGTGCGCGCCGGCCGTGAAGTAGCGCTGCTGCGCGAGCGACTCCGGCAAGTAGCTGCCCTGCCCCGGCACCACGCCGCCGTCGAAGTCGTGCGGGTACTTGTAGCCGACGCCGTACTGCGCGGCCTTCATCAGGGTCGTCACCGCGTTGCGGACGACCAGCGGGACCTCGAGGCTGCCGCGCGCCTGCACGTCCTTGCGGGCGTTCGCATAGGTGGTCAGCGCCGTGTTGCTCTTGGCTGCCAGAGCCAGATAAAGCGTCGCCTGCGTCAGCGGCAGCACGGCCTCCGGCATGCCGACCTGGTGCGCCGCCTGGCCGGCCGCGGTCGCGATCAACAGCGCCTGCGGGTCCGCGTTCCCGACGTCCTCGCTGGCGAAGATGACGAGCCGGCGCGCGACGAAGTCGACGTCCTCGCCGGCCTCGAGCATGCGCGCGAGCCAGTACACCGCCGCGTCGGCGTCGCTCGCTCGCATGCTCTTGATGAACGCCGACACGACGTTGTAGTGCTCCTCGCCCGCCCGGTCGTAGCGCAGGCTGCGAGCGCCGACCGCCTGCGCCGCGACCTCCTTGCCGAGCACGTGCTCGTCGTCGGGTAGCAGGTCGACGGCCAGCTCGAGGCTGTTGAGGGCCCGGCGCGCGTCGCCCTGCGCGGTGTGGGCGATCGCCGCCAGGAGGCCGTCGTCGACGCTGATCTCGCGGGCACCGAGGCCACGCTCGCGGTCCGCGAGCGCGCGGCGCATCAGCCCGACGATGTCGGCGATCGCCAGCGGACGCAGCTGGAGCACCCGGACCCGGCTCAGCAGCGCCGCGTTGACCTCGAAGCTCGGGTTTTCGGTGGTCGCGCCGACCAGCGCGCAGGCGCCGGCCTCGAGGTGCGGCAGCAAGACGTCCTGCTGACCCTTGTTGAAGCGATGGATCTCGTCGACGAACAGCAGCGTGCCGCGACCCTCGTGACCACGGCGGCGCCGGGCCTGCTCGACCACTTCGCGCAGCTCCTTGACCCCCGCGGCGGTCGCGGACAGCACCACGAAGTGGCTGCGCGTGTGCTCGGCCAGTAACCTCGCGAGGGTCGTCTTGCCGACACCCGGCGGGCCCCAGAAGATCAAGCTCGGGATCCTGCCGGTCTCCGCGACCCGCGCGAGCATCCGCCCCGGGCCCACCAGATGGGCCTGGCCAGCGAACTCGCCGAGGTTGCGCGGCCGCATCCGCTCCGCCAGGGGCACAGCGCCCGGGTCGTGCTGCCAGGCGTGATCGAGGAGCGGGTCGGTCGAGGGAGCGGGCACGGCCGTGCTAGCCTAGCAGGCGTGTCCGCCCCCCTGGCCCCCCGCCGCGCTCGCCCGCGCCGCCTCCGACCTGCCCTCGCAGCGCTGACCGGCGTGCTGCTGGCCGTACTCGGGCCCCTGGCTGTATCCGGCTGCGACGAGAAGCTGCAGGCCTACCTGAAGAACGCCTCGGAGCGGCAGTCCGCGCGGGACGCGAAGAAGGCCGAGGACGCCGCGCTGGAGGCCCGCGGCATGGCCCCCGCGGACGCGGTCTCGCGGGAGATCGCCCGGGCGATCGAGGTGGTGCGCACCAGCGACTACGACTTCATCGTCCGCAAGGGCAAGGCCCCGAAGAAGGAGAAGCGGCCCGAGGACGACACCGCCAAGCGCTTCAACGGCCTCGACTTCGCGGCCACCCTCGAGAGCAAGACGCGCTGGCTCGGCCGCGGCGTCACCGACCTTCCGACCTGGCTCGACGAGATCGGCTCGGGCACCTTCTTTTCGGGCGACGCCTATCTCGTCCGCCTCCCCGACGGCCGCGAGCTGACCTTTCGCGAGTGGCTGCTCGAGGAGCTCGCCGCCCTACCCCCTGACGTCCTGGAGGACCCAAAGCCATGAGCGCAAAGATCGGCATCATCCTCGCCGGCCTGTTCGGCTTCATCGGCGTCGCCGCCGGGGCCTTCGGCGCCCATGGCCTGCGCGACAAGGTCAGCCCCCGCGACCTCGAGATCTGGCACACCGGCGCCCACTATCAACAGCTGCACGCGCTCGCGCTGCTGGTGATCGCGCTGTGGGCGATGCAGGCCCGCACCGGCGGCCAGCCGACCGCCCTGCACGGCGTGGCGATGGCGCTGTTCACCGCCGGGATCCTGATCTTCTCCGGCACGCTGTACGCGATGACCCTCGGCGGCCCGCGCTGGCTCGGCGCGATCACCCCGCTCGGGGGACTGTGCCTGCTCGGCGCGTGGGCCACGGTCGCGCTGATCGGCCTGCGATCCGCGAGCTGAGCCTTTGCCCATAGTCGACGAGGACCCGCGAACTAGCGCCCGCGACGCCCGGACGGCTTGCCGCGCGCCGGGGCCTTCGCGTCGTCGGCTCTGGCCGCGCCCTTGACCGCGCCGCTGCGGGTCGGCGGCTTGCGGCCGCCCTTGGCCCCCTTGCCCTTGACCGGTCCAGTGGGCGGCAGCTTCACGACGCGCGGCGGCGGATCCTGGTCGGCGAGGTCGTCATCGGCCTCGGCATGGGCGCGGGCGGCCGTGATCTCGCGATCGGCCTCGTCCGCTGGATCGTCGTCCTCGGGCGTCACGGGCCGCGCGCGCAGCTCCTCGACCGCC
>JAYUXQ010000807.1:0-3725 GCA_043752905.1 Nannocystis sp.
CCGCCCCGAGAAGCCCGCGGCCACCGCGGCGCGTCCAGCCATGGCCAAGGCTCCGGCCCCCAAGGTGCCCGTGCGCAAGCCGGCCAAGCCCGCGGAGGACGGCGACGACGACGACGACGGCGACTTCCGCGAGGCCCCGACCCAGGCGAGCCGCAACACGATCGACATGGCGGACGTGATCCGCCACGAGCCCGAGGCGCCTCCCGCGCCGCGCAAGAAGAGCGTGCTCGAGGTCGCCGAGGAGGACGAGGACTTCGAGGAAGATCCGCCGCTCCCGACCGCCGACGACATCCACGGCCTGCTGGATCGCCTGCGCAAGGCGGCCCAGTACGGCGGCGACGCCCTCGAGGACCTGCCGCGCCTGATCGAGCAGCTCGAGCAGATCGATGACCCCAACGTCATGCCGCGCCTGCTCGGCCTGCTCGAGGACAACGACCCCTACGGGATCTACTGGAACGTCCTCTACGTGCTCGAGAAGTTCGACGACGCCTACCTGAAGGCGCTGCTCGGCAGCATCGAGGCCCTGCACGCCCGCGCCCCGCAGTGGGCCTACACCTGCATCATCCGCATCCTCAACACCCGCGGCGACGAGGACGACTGCACCGCAGCGTTCGAGCGCCTCGTCAACGAGGGCAGCGGCGAGACCCGCCTGCTGGTGCTCAAGGTCCTCCGCGAGCTCTCCGCCGACCCGGACACCGACCACGACCAGAAGCAGAACATCGCCCGCACGATCTCCGCCATCGGCGGGAACGCCAGCGGGAACGCCGGTGGGAACGCCGGTGGGACTACCTCGGGGGCCGCGGGTGGCAACAGCGGCCACGGCGGCAACAACAACAGCAACAACAGCAGCAGCAGCAACAGCAACATCGCCAACGCGACACAGGACGCGGGTGGCGACACCGCCGAGGACACCGGCAGCGCCGAGGGCAACGTCGGCGACGCCTCGCCCAGCACCGCCGACTGACCTCATGGCCGTACCCAAGCCGCTCGAGGCGGGGCGCGCCACCACCCAGGTACGCGCCCAGGACATCCCCGAGAGTGCCCTCGCTCAGGCCTCCGCCGAGAGCGAGATCAGCGCGCGGATCGCTCCACAGGGTCGCGCCGTCGAGGCTCTGCGACGCGGCCTCGCCGAGCGCGCGCAGGGCTTCAACGTCGCGGTCGTCGGCGGTCGCGGCACGGGTCGCACCTTCACGGCGATCGCGTTGGCCCGCGCCGAGGCTGCGCGGCGGCCCGCGCCGCGGGACCTGGTCCTGCTGACGAACCCCCGCTGGCCGCTCGAACCTGTCCCGGCGTTCCTGCCCCCCGCGACAGGTCCGGGCTTCGTGCGCGCGATGAGCGAGCTGCACGCCCGCCTCGAGGCCGCGATCCACGAGGTCTTCGAGGGCCGCGTGCGCAGCCGTCTCCAGCTCGAGGTCCACCGCGAGCAGAGCGCCGCGGAGCGCAAGCTGCACGACGCGCTCGGCAAGATCGCCGCCGTGCACGGCATGGGTCTGGTCGCCAACGACGACGGCTTCGACTTCGTCCCGCTCGAGGACCAGGCCGCCGAGGGCGAGACCCGCGAGGAGGCCCACGCCAGCGCCGAGCTCGAGTCCGGCGAGTCCGGCGAGTCCGGCGAGGCCGTCACGACCGTCGATGGCGACGGCGAGGATCGTCCGACCGGCATCAGCCGTCAGTACCTCGACGCGATCGAGGCCCTGCGCCCGCACGTCGAGGAGACCCAGCGCCAGCTCGCGCTGCTCGAGGCCGAGAGCAACGCGCAGCTGCTGCACCGCCAGCGCGAGGCCCTGCGCCGCGACATCGAGGCCAGCTTCGTGGCGATCCCGACGCGCGCCCTGCCGACCCCGCAGCTGCGCCAGTTCACCGGCGACCTCCACAACCACCTCCGCGAGATCTACCACCTCGAGGAGGGCCACCACCTGCCCTTGACGGCCGCCCCGCTGCCTCCGGGCCTGGTCGTGCCGACCCTGCTGATCACCGGCGCCGACGGTGAGCCAGCGCCGATCGTGCACGCGCAGAGCGTCACGCTCTCGGGCCTGTTCGGCCGCGTCGTCGCGGGGTCGGGCGAGGGTCGTTACCCCGAGCCCGGCACGATCCTCGCGGGCGACATCCACCGCGCCAACGGCGGCTTTCTCATCATCGACGCCGAGTCGCTCGTCAAGCGCGAGCGGGTCTACGAGCACCTCAAGGTCTGCCTGCTCGCGCGGTCGATCCAGCCCTACGAGGACGGCGAGGGCCCGCCGCTGTTGCGTGTGCAACCGGTCGATCTCGACGTGAAGGTCGTGCTCGTCGCCGACCCCGACCTCATCATTCAGCTCCAGGACCTCGACCCCGAGTTCGGCCGCCTCTTCAAGATCCGCGCCGACTTCGCCGACGACATGTCGATCGAGGAGGGCCTGCAGGTCTATCCCGGTGTCACTTCGTGGCTCGCGGCCAACCGCGGCCTACCTCGTTGCTCGCGCAGCGCCGTCGCCTTCCTGATGCATTACGGCGCGCGCCTGGCCGAGGACCAGAACCGCCTGACGACCAACCTCGGTCTGCTCAGCGACCTGATCACCGAGGCCACCTCGCTCGCGCAGGGGTCCGACGAGCTGACCGACGAGCACCTCAAGGCGGCCGTCAAGCTGATGCGCGACCGCCAGGGCCAGCTGCGCGACCGCCTGCTCGACATGCACCGCTACGGCCACATCCGCGTCGAGCTGAGCGGCGCGCACGTCGGCCAGATCAACGGCCTCGCGGTCGTCTCCGACGGCTTTCAGAGCGTCGGTCGCCCGTGTCGCGTCACCGCCGTCACCTACGCCGGCGAGCAGGGCCCGCTCAACATCGAGCGCGAGGTCGAGATGTCGGGCCCGATCCACAGCAAGGGCGTCCTGATCCTCGCTGGTTACCTCCACGACCGCTTCGCCCGCGACTACCCGCTCGGCTTCGACGCCTCGGTGGTGTTCGAGCAGACCTACCTGCCGATCGAGGGCGACAGCGCCAGCACGGCCGAGCTGTTTGCCCTGCTCTCGAGCCTCTCGCGCCTGCCCGCCCGCCAGGACCTCGGCGTCACCGGCAGCGTCGATCAACGCGGCCGCGTCTTGCCGGTCGGCGGCGTCAACGAGAAGATCGAGGGCTTCTTTGATGTGTGCAGCGCTTACGGCCTGACCGGCTCGCAAGGGGTCATCATCCCCGAGAGCAACGTCCGCAACCTCGTGTTGCGCGAGGACGTGCTCGAGGCGATGGACGCCGGCCGCTTCTTCATCTGGCCGATCTCGACCGTCGAGGAGGGCGTCGAGCTGCTGCTCGGCGAGCCCGCCGGCCTCGACGCCCGTGAGGCCGGCGAGAGCATCGACGACAACGAGACGCCCGGCTTTCATTACCCGGACAACACCGTCTACGGCCGCGTCGAACGCCGCCTCGCCCGCCTGCGCCGGCTCGCCCGCCCCTGCTGAGCGACCGGCGTGTTGTCGACACCGCCGACCCGCCGGGCGACCGGCGCCGTGCTCGCAGTTCATGCACTCGCCGACAGGCGCCGAGGTCGTCGGGAAGTTAATCGAGGGGCGCCGAGCGCGGAGATCGAGGCTACATGGGCGTCCGCTCTGACCTGAGCCGGCATAGCACACAGGCTACGTGGAACGGCTCCTGAGCCGCACTTGTCGTCTCTCGTTCGAGTGCCAGCCTTCGGCCATGGGCGACGACCGCATGGAGTTCACCTCTCCCGCGCAGGAGGAGCTTATCGCGCTCGC
>JAYUXQ010000808.1:0-9151 GCA_043752905.1 Nannocystis sp.
GCGCCGTACTTGTCGGCCTTGGCCGGGCCGATCCCGTGAGCGAGCAGAAGCTGTTCACGCGAGCTCGGGCGCAGGAGCGCGAGGTCGCGCAGGCTGCGGTCGCTGGCGACGACGTAGGGCGGCACGCCGTCGCGCGTGGCGAGCTGCATACGGTGAGCGCGGAGCCGCTGGAACAGCGCCAGCGCGGCGGCGTCGAGCACGACCTCGTCACCGACCTCGGCCGCGGGTCCGCGGGTCCGCGGGGTCGACCGGGCGCCGGAGGTTGCGACGCGGCCGAGTGACAGCGGCGGGAGCAGCAGGCGCGCCGGGGCCTCGGCCTTCATGACGCGGCGGCCGGGCTCGGTGAGCAGCGCGATCGGCTTGTCCTCGCTGGTGAAGTCGACCCAGCCGGCGACGACGCAGCGTCGCAGCAGGCGCATGAGCCACGGTGGGTCGTACTCCTTGAGGCAGCCGAAGGTGGGGGTGTGCACGAGGCCGGAGCGCTCCAGGCGGTCGTCGACGCGACCGGCGAGCAGGCTGGCGGCGGCGGCGAGGCCGAAGCGGCGGTGCACGCGGGCGACCGCGCTGAGCGCCTTGCGAACGATGAGGCTGACGGTCTCGGGATCGGGACCTGTCCCGCGGGCCAGGTCCTGACAGACGTCGCAGCGGCCGCAGCCGCCGAGCGCCTCGCCCTCGTCGCCGAAGTAGCGAAGGATCGCGTCGTGTCGACAGGAGCCGCCCTCGGCCCAGCGCATGAGCTCGAGGAAGAGGTTCCACTTGTGCTCGACGACGGTGGGGGCGGGCGGGCCGTCGTCGCTGCCGCGCTCGATCAGGCGCCGGCGCAGCGGCATGTCGCCGGGCGCGATCAGCATCATGCCCCACGCGTCGGCGCCGTCGCGGCCGGCGCGGCCGACCTCCTGATAATAGGCCTCGAGCGAGCTGGGCGGCGCGAGGTGGACGACGGCCCGGACGTCGCTGCGGTCGATGCCCATGCCGAAGGCGTTGGTGGCGACGACGACGTCGAGGTCGCTGCCGATGAATTGGTCGAGCACGCGCTCGCGGACGGGGCCGTCGAGGCCGGCGTGGTAGGCCTTGCAGCGCCAGCCCTGCGCGGCGAGGCGAGACTGCTCCTGCTCGGCGGACTTGCGCGTCGGGGCGTAGACGATCGCGGTGCCCTGGACGAGGGCACGCAGGTGGGTGCGTTGCTTCGGGTCGCGGCCGAGGGCCTGGGCGATCAGGGCGTCGACGGCCCGCTCGCGGCTCTTGCGGTCGTCGTCCTCGCGGACCGAGAGCGCGAGGTTGGGGCGCGCGAAGCCCTGGATCAGCTGCGGGGTCTCGACGCCGAGGCCGAGGCGGGCGAGGATCTCGTCGCGGACGATCGGGGTCGCGGTGGCGGTGCAGGCGAGCACGCGGGCCTGCGAGTGCTCGCGCACCAGCTCGCCAATTTGCAGATACTCCGGGCGAAAGTCGTGGCCCCACTCGCTGATGCAGTGGGCCTCGTCGATCGCCAGCAAGGGCACCTGGATCTTGCGCAGGATCTCGCGAAAGGCCGGCGATCCGAGCCGCTCCGGGGCGGCGTAGACCAGCTTGTATTGCCCACGCGCGAGCGCGGAGAGGCGCGCGCTGATCTCATGGCCGGGCAAGGTACTGGCGAGGAAGGTGGCCGCGACGCCGCGGGCGATCAGGGCCTGGACCTGGTCGGCCATCAACGCGATCAGCGGCGAGAGCACGACGGTGGTGCCGGGCAGCAGCAGGGCAGGGAGCTGGAACGACAGGCTCTTGCCGCCGCCGGTCGGGGCGATCAACAGCAGCCGGCGCTCGCGGAGCAGGGTCTCGATCGCCTCGCGTTGACCGGGACGAAACGCCGACAGGCCGAGGCTTCGCAGGGCGGTGTCGAGGGCGTCGGGCTCGACATCCATGTCGGCGGACTGATGCACGGAGGCGCGAGCATGATCCGCGGCTGCGCCGCGTGCAAGGGTTCTCGCGCGCAACGGCGCGCGCGCGGTCGCGGCGCCCGGATCCTACTTGGCGACCGCGGGCGTGCCCGCGGCCGGGGCGGCGGTCCTCGCCATCTGGAAGTCGATGCGCAGGCGGCCGTCGATGACGTCGGCGGCGATGCGGACAGATCGCCCCGCGAGCCAGCCCTGGGCGAAGTTTAGCTCGCGCCGGGCCTCGTCGAAGGTGGTGAACAACTGCCAGAGATCCGGCAGCTCCAGGTAGAAGGCGGGCGTCACGGCGGCGCTGCGCTCGAGGTTCAGCATCCAGGTCAGGCGGTCGTTGCCGTCGGCGACCATCGCCCAGCCGACCTCGATGTCGCGGTCGCCCGCGCGGACGGTGCCGGGGTCGGTCAGCACGTAGAGGCTCACCGGCAGGTCGGCGTCGGGGATCCGCGTCGACTCGACCTTGCCGGTCACCTGCGGCAGGTCGACCGGGGCGAAGCGCAGGCCAGCGAAGCCGAGCAGCGAGCGGATCAGCGTGAGGTCCTGGCCGTGCATGCGCATGTAGCCGATAAAGTCGCCGCTCGGGGTGCCACGATTGACCTGGAAGCCGCGCAGGCTGCCGCCCATGCCCTCGATGCGACCGACGGCCTCGAGCGCCTGGCCGAGCATCGCGGTCTCCATGCGGCCGCCCTGCTCCCGCGGCCAGCGCTGCGCGGCGCCGAGGAAGTTGGGCCAGCTCTCGAGGAACAGGACGAGCCCTGCGAAGTCGTCGGCGTCGTCGAGGGTCTGCATCATCTCGCGCTCGGGCCTGGCGTAGACACCGACGGCCAGCTCCTCGAACGGGGCGACCGCGGGGAAGCCGGCCGTGCGCATGCACGCGAGGCTGCCGTCGCACAGGCCGGAGATCGTCGGGACGCTGGCGGCGGCGGGCCTTCGTGTCAAAAGACGGGTCAGCAGCTCGCGCGCCTGGTCGTCGCGCGGCTCCCATTGAAAGGTGGATCGCAGGGTGTCGCCGTCGATGGTGAGCTCGAGGCGGGCACCGGCGAACAGGCGCCTGGTCTCGCGCAGCAGCGCGAGCGCCGGGGCCTCGGCGAGCTTGGCCTTGACGCCCTCGGGGTACCTGCGCAGCGAATTGGCGGCGTCGGCGACAGAGAGCGCCTCGTGCAGCGCGGGCAGAGCGTCGGCGTCGGCGTAGGCGACGAAGTCCCCGCGCAGGGTCGACAGCGGCGCGAGCGAGGCGATCGGCGCGGCGAGGGCGGCCTTGATGACGGGCACGCGCTCGGCGTCGAAGGCCGCGCCGGTACCGGCGGTGAAGCCGAAATAGTCGACAGCGATCGCACCCTCGGCGCTGCGCACGAGGATGAGCTCGCGGCTGTTGCCGGTGCACAGCTCGCTCGGCCCGAGCTGCGCGCACAGGCTCTCGAGCTCGGGCGGCCTGGCCCGGTCGGCGAAGCGCCGCAGCGGCGCGCGGGCCAGCGCCAGGTCCTTGATCGGCAGGTGCACGCGCGAGTGGGTGCCGAGCGTGCCGGCCTGCCGCGCGAGCTCGCCTTGCTCGCCGGTCGGCCTGGCGATCGCAGGCGGTTGAGGGGGAGGCGGCGGTTGATAGACCGGCTGCGGCTCCGGGAGCGGCTCGATCGGGTGCGGCGGTGGAACTGGAGCGACCGGAGGAGGTCGCTGGCGATCGTAGTCGCGCGGCAGCGGGCCGACGTCCGAGGGGGTCGCGCCGAGGCCGGGGAAGGGGTCCGGGGGCAGGGTGGCGCCGCGCTGCAGCAGCGCGCGCACGGGCGCAGGGTCACCGAGCGGACGAAACAGGGTCGCCGTGATCGCGGCGTCCGGATCGAGGCCGAGACGCGCGGCGACGTCGTCGACGCGAGGATCGAAGCCCAGCTCGTTGCCGGCGCGCGCGAGGTCGCGGACGACGTCGGGCCCGAGCGGCAGCGACTGCAACCACCGCTGCGCCTTGCCCGGTCGCACCGCGAGGTACAACACGCCGCCCGCGACGAAGCCCGGCGCCGCGCCGACCTCCCGGGTCGCCAGGGGCGGCATGCGGGCCTGGATCGCCGCGAGGGCGGGGTCGTCGCCCGCACCTGCACCGCCGCCGGATCGACAGGCAGCCAGCACGAGCGTCGAGGCAGCCAGCGCGAGCACGCGGCGCGAGCGAGAGGTCGAGGTGCGTTTCACGGCCGCGAGTATGCCACGCGCCAGGCACGGTGCGTGGCCGCCGACGATCGCCACGAAGGCGCGACGGTGCGCGAGGCCGCGGGTGAACGTGGTCAAGTCGACGGCACCGCGCAGGGCCGGGCTCCGCCCCGTCGACGGCCCTCACCAATCTGCATGTCTCATGGGACATGTACGAATGGACATGTCTGCGCGGCGCATGGCATGTCCCGAAGGACAGGTCGACGGAGGTCCGTGACACCCCTGCGGCCCGCGGCGGACCACCGCGCCTGGCCCGCGCCGGTGATCTCTGGGCCGTGATGTTTCCGCGGATCCGCGAGCGCGGGCGCGGCCCCGGACGCGCCGGCCCACCTGTCACCGCAGTATCAGCGCAATCCAGCGCGCCTTTGCCCGTTTCGTGCCGGCGCAGGTGAGCGAAGGCGCCCGTCCGCGCGAACTTCCCGGGGCGGCCTCGCGGATGGATCGTGTACCTTGGGTGCCATGGTTTGTGGCACGAAAGGGCGCGCCGCGTCCCTGTTGTTCGCGCTGGCGTGGATGCCGGCTTGCGCCAGCGGAGCCGGCTTCGGCGAGGGTTCGACGGATGGCAGCAGCGGCAGCTCGGGCAGCAGCTCGGCCGCTGCGGAGACGACCGGTGATCCACCCGCGACCGAGACGACGGTGGAGTCCGATCCCTCGACCTCCACCACCGACCCGACCACGGGCGAGGACACCCTCGGCGAGAGCAGCAGCGGCGACGACACGACCACCGGCGCCGACCTGCCGCACCCCGAGCTATACCCGACCGACCGCGTGCACTCGCCGATCACCGCGTTCGTGGCCGACAAGATCCGCGAGGTCGCGGCGGCCCCCGCCAGCGCGGACAAAAATGCCGGGGTGTTCGCGAAGATCGGCGGCAGCTCGACCGCCAGCGCCAATTTCATGCAGTGCTTCGGGGACGACGCGACGATCCAGGACCTCCCCGCGGAGCCGTCCCTGACGGCGACGATCGAGTCCTTTCGCGTGGTCGACCTCGAAGGCGTGACGGCCTTCAATCACGAGAGCCTGGCCGCGATGGCCGGCTTCACGTCGGACGTGCTGGTCACCGGGATGCCGACGCCGGTCGACGCGGAGGTCGAGGCGATCAAGCCCCGCTTCGCGCAGGTGCTGGTCGGCACGCACGACCTCGAGAAGGACCAGCCCGAGCAGCTGTGGGTGTTCGCCGAGAAGATGCTCGACATGGTCGACGCGCTGACGCAAAACGGCGTGGTCCCGATCCTGACGACGATCCCGCAGCGCACCGACCTGCCGGCCAAGGACCTGTTCGTGCCGCGCTACAACGCGGTGCTGCGCGCCGTGGCCCAGGGCCGCCAGATCCCCCTCGTCGACCTCAACCTCGCGCTGTCCAAGCTGCCGATGGCCGGTCTGGTCGACAACGGCGAGCTGTCGGTGTTCGTCTCGGCGCTGGTCGACCGCCCGTGCTTCTTCAGCGAGACCGCCCTGATGTACGGCTACAACGTCCGCAACCTCGAGGCCCTGCGCGCCCTCGACCGCGCCCGCCAGGTCGTCGTCGAGGTGGTCCCGGAGCTCGACGCGCCCGGCTCGCGCCTCGAGGGCGCCGGCACGATGACCGACCCGATCCGGATCCCCTCGCTGCCCTTCGTCGACCTGCGCAGCACGGCCGACAGCACCAGCGACATGATCGACAACTACCTCGGCGCCTGCGACGAGACGAAGGACGAGTCCGGCCCCGAGGTGTTTTACAAGCTCGAGGTCACCGCTCCGATCGACGTCCGCATCATGGTCTTTGATCGCGCGAACGTCGACGTCGACGTCCACGTGCTCAGCAAGCTCGCGGCCGAGAACTGCCTCAAGCGTAACGACCGTGAGATCACCGGGCCGCTGCCGATCGGGACGTATTACATCGCGGTCGACAGCTTCGCCGGGGACGTGCCGGACGGCGCCGCGGGCGAGTACGCGATCGTCGTGATGGAAGATTGACCCCGCTCCTGCTGTCCCGCTCCTGCTGTCCCGGGATGTCTCCAGCGCGCGGCGGAGGGAGCAGCGTGGGCCGCGGTCCCCGGAGAGCTGATATGCTGGGCGGGCGAACATGAAGCACGCGCAGGACGAGATGGTCTGGATTGACCACAATGGGGTGGCGCACCCGCTTGGGGAGGTGGCCGGGGCCCGGATGCGCAAGCGGGAGGGGGCGTATCGCATGTTGCCGACGCCCGGGCACCTGGTGTTCCTGCGATATACCGGCAACGACGGGCGGCGCGACCTCGAGGACGGGCCGATCGTGCGGATGGCCGGCGAGATCACGGGGTCCGGGGCGATGACGGACGTGATCTCGTTGCTCGGGCAATGGGGGCCGCGCGGCGAGCTGGTGGTGATGGACGGGGAGACGACGCGCAGCGTGTTCTTCGAGTACGGCAACATCGTCGGCGTGATGACCGACTTCGAGCCCGAGCGGATCGGGATGCTGCTGTACCGCTACGGGGTCCTGACCCAGGAGCAGATCGTGCCGGTGCTCGAGCGGGCGCAAAGGGGCGACCGCTTCGGTATGGCGGCGGTCGAGCTCGGGCTGGTGACGCCGGAGCAGCTCTACAAATATTTGGGGGTGCAGGTCGAGGAGGTCGTGTCGGCGGTGTTGCTGGCGACGGACGGCGCGTACTGCTTCCTCGAGGGCTTCGACGAGGCGCGGCTGGCCTCGCGACAGGTGACGAGCGCGACGGCATTGTTGATGCAGCACGTGACCCGCATCGACGAGATCCGGCACTTTCGTCCCTGGATCCCGTCGGCCGACTACGTGCCGCTGCGCCTGACGGCGCGATCGGCCGAGACCAGCCCGGTGTGGGCGGCGATCGACGGGCTGTCGAGCGTCAGCGAGATCGGGCGCAGCACGGGTCTCGGCGAGTTCGAGGTCACCAAACAGCTGTTCTCGCTGGTCCAGGCCCAGCGGGTGGCGATCCAGCCGCCGCGCCTGCGGGGCGGCCCGCACGCGGTCGTCGAGCTCGCCAACACGGCGCTGCGCTCGGTGCATCAGGCGGTCGACGCCGGCGGTCGCGGCACGGCGTTGCGCAACAACCTCGCGGCGTTCGCCCGCGGCGACTACGAGGCGCTGCTGCGCGAGGCCGGGCCGTTCGAGCACGGGGACTTTCGCGCGCCGATCGTCGCGCGCAACGGGGCCGCGTTGCGTCCGGCGCACGAGGTCGAGAACTTCATCCGCGAGATGCTCTACGACTACGTGGCCTTCGCACTGTTTAGCGCCACGGCTGCGCTCGGGCCGACCTGCGGGCTCGCCCGCGAGATCGAACCCCTGCTGGCCAAGCTGTGCCCGATGGGGCAGTCGGGTCGTTATACGATGGTGGGTGCGCGGCGCTCGTCCGCGCCGACGCCCTGACGTATGCTGGGCGTCCGATGCAGGTCGACCCACACACGGACTTTGCCACCCCGGACGTCCCGGACGGGGCAGGGCCCCCCGAGCCGACCGACCGCAAGCAGGGCTTCCCCTGCGAGCAGTGCGGCTCGGCGCTCGAGTACAAGCCCGGCAGTGACACCCTGCATTGCAAGCACTGCGGGCACACGCAGGAGCTCAAGGTCGCGGTCGGGCCCGCCGCGGCGGTGCAGGCGTACGACTTCAGGGAGGGCATCGCGAAGGCGCGCCGGCAGCCGGCCTCGTCGATGGTCAAGGACGGCCACGCGGTCCAGTGCGAGGGCTGCGGGGCGCAGTCGGTGGTCGCGGGGCAGGCGTCGCGCTGTCCGTTTTGTGGCTCGCCGGTGGTGCTGGCGACCGCGGAGCTCGGCGAGATCTTCACGCCCGACAGTCTGCTGCCGTTCAAGCTCGACGCGCGCGCGGCCAAGGCGAGCTATCAGGTGTGGGTCGGCGCGCTGTGGTTCGCGCCGAACGACCTCAAGAAGCTCGCCGCGCAGCACGGCATGGACGGCGTGTATCTACCGTACTGGGCCTACGACTCGCAGACGACGACGCGATACACGGGCGAGCGCGGCGAACACTATTACGTCAGCGAGAGCTACACCGACAGCGAGGGCAAGCAGCAGACGCGGCAGGTCCAGCACACGCGCTGGTACCCGGCGCGAGGGACGGTCGAGCACGACTTCCGCGATGTCCTCGTGTGCGGCTCGCGGTCGCTGCCGGACAAGATGATCGAGGCGTTGGAGCCCTGGGATATGCCGGACCTGCGGGCCTACGACGCGGGGTACCTCAGCGGCTTCGCGGCGGAGCGCTACAAGATCGGGCTCGAGGAGGGCTTCAAGACCGCCGAGCTCAAGATGACGCCGGAGATCCGCGCGATGATCGAGCGTGACATCGGGGGCGATGTGCAGCGGATCGGCGACATGTCGATCGGCCACGCCGGGGTCCGCTTCAAGCACCTGCTGCTGCCGCTGTGGATCTCGAGCTTTCGCTACCGCGAGAAGACCTTTCGCGTGGTGATCAACGCCCGCACCGGCGAGGTCGCGGGGGAGCGCCCGTGGAGCGTCGCCAAGATCGTCGCGGCGGTGGTCCTGGCGGTGATGGTCATCCTCGGGATCGTCTGGCTGACCTACGCCAGGCGCTAGCGTGCGCGTACACCGGCCGGGGCGGACCCGGCGCGGACCCGGCGCGGACGCGAAGTGGTTTCGCGGGGGGCCGCGCGCTGCTATGCTGGCCGCCCGCATGCGGCCCGTCCCGATCACCGCGCTCAGCCTCTGTAACGGCATGGGCATGACCACGGCAGAGATCGTCGACGCCCTGCGCGCCGGTCGCTCCGGGCTCGGGCCCTGTCCGCCGGAGATCGGGCTGACGATGCCGGCCACCGTCGGCGCGGTACGGGGCGAGCTGTCGCCGTTGCCGGCCCGCTTCGCTGCGTACGACACGCGGCTGACGCGGATCGCCGCGCGGGCGCTGGCCGAACTCGCGGAGCCGCTGGCGCGGGCGCGGGCGCGCTGGGGTCGGGACAGGGTCGCGGTGCTGCTCGGCACCAGCACCGGCGGGATCGGCGAGAGCGAGCTGGCCTACGCGTATCACCACCAGCACGGCGCTCTGCCTGATGGGTACTCGGTCGAGACTTCGCACG
>JAYUXQ010000809.1:0-3717 GCA_043752905.1 Nannocystis sp.
CCGAGGAGGTCGTCGTGCTGCTCGCCGACCCGCCCCCCGGCCTGCTCGACGCCAGCTCGGTCGTGTGGACCGTCGTCGACGACGCGATGCCGGCCCACAACTGGCACGAGTGCCGCGTCGACAACAACCGCGCCTCGGGCACCGGCAAGTGCCCCCTGCCGCCCGGCTGAGCCGCGTGTCACGACCGATGCATGGCGAGCATGGCGAGCATGGCGAGCATGGCGAGCATGGCGAGCATGGCGAGCACGGCGAGCACGGCGAGCACGGCGAGCACGGCGAGCACGGCGAGCACGACTAGCACAGCGAGCGCAGCGACGGCGACCGGCTGCGACCGGCTGCGACATGGCCGGAGGGACAGGTTGACAGGGCGGCGCGGCTCCCCCATCGTGCGGTCATGCCTCGCTGGCTGATCGTCCTCGTCCTCCTCGTCCCGGTGCTGGCGATCGTATGGATCGTGGTCGCCACGCGAGGCTACGGGCCTGGCGCGAAGCTACGGGCGGATTCGGTCGCGGATCCGGCCTGTCGGTCGGCGCTGGTCGCCGGGCTCGACAAACTCCGCGTCGACCTCGGGCTCGGCATCGATGTGATCCCCGCGGACGCCGGGGCGCTCGCGGCCACCGGGGCGCTCGACAAGAGCTACGTCCGCGACGGCGTGCGCCACACGGCCAGCTTCGGGCTCGACGGCTACGGCGGCGACATGTGCTCGCTGCGGATGTGGTCCGTCAAGGAAGAGACACCAGGCGCCACGCACAAGCGCTCGGGAGCGTTCGGGCACGTCGCGGTCGATGCCTGTCGCTGCGATCCGTGACGCGCCGAAGATGCGCGATCGAGGGCGTGCGAGCGCGCCTCGCTCGTACGCGGAGAGCTCCGGGATCCCCGCGTCCGGGATCGCGCCGACGCTGCATTTGAGCCGATCCGCGGACCGCGTTAGAGTGCCGCGATGAAGATCCGTCAAATGTTGGTGGGTGTGCTCGTCGGAGGATTATTCGGTGGGTGCTCGGAGCAGGTCTCGGTGCACGTCAACTGCGTGACCACGGCGGTGCCCGCGGTCGAGTGTGACGTCGTGCAGAGCGCGGGCAAGTCGGAGGTAGAGGCCTGCTGGGACTTCACGGTCACCTGCGCCAACGGTGCCCAGGTCAAGGCCGAGCGGACCTGTCAGAAGGTCAAGGACGGCGCCACGGTGAAGGCGGTGATCCCGGCGGAGCGTCTGACCGGGATGGACAAGTGTGGCGGCGAGGGGGCGCCCAGGGGCGAGATGTCGGGGTTGACGCTCAACGGCACGTAGCGCCGGGCGAGCGACCTCGCGGCCGCCCGGCGCGTCCATCGGGCGCAGGTCATCCGGGCATTGGACAGCATCCGCTGCTCCTCGACCTTGTTGTCGCTCGTGCGGTGCTCCTTCCACAGGCGCTCGGGCATCCCGTCGTCGACGACGACGGTGCGCTCGGCGGGAGCCAGCAGGCGCAGCAGGGACTACTCCACGACGTCGAAGTGAGTGAGGGCATTCGAGCAGCTGCGCGCGAGGCCCGGCACCTGCTTGGCCGCCTGATAGATTGACTACCCGACAGAGGAAGCCGACCCTTGTTTGCCGGCCGACCCCAGGAGCCCGCTGCGCAACGACATAACGATGCAGTGGTGGCTGGGTGATGCCTCGACGGCGTGGCGCTCGCGTTGCCTGTGCTCGCGTGCGCGGCGGCTCCGCGTCGAGCGCCGCCACTTCGTCGGCCGCGCGCTTCGTATCCGGATGATCGACGCCGAGGGTGCGCTCGCGGATCGTCAGGGCGCGTCGCAGGGCCTGGCGCGCCGCGCTGCGCTCGCCCGCCTCGGCTTGCACGCCCGCGAGGTTGATCAGGGCAGTGGCCACGCCGGGGTTGTCGGGGCCGAGGGTCGCCTCGGCGAGCGCCAGCGCCTCGACCAGCTCGGCGCGCGCCGAGGGCAGGTCGCCGCGGGCGCGATGCACCAGGCCCCGGGCGCTGCGCAGGCGGACCTCGAGCGCGCCGCCGGGGCCGAGCGAGTGCATGGCGTTGCCGGCGAGCTCACCCCACCGCAGGCCCTCGTCGAAGCGATGCAATCCATACCCGACCACGAACACCAGCTCGGTGCGCGCGCGGGCCAGCGCTGCCCGGTTATCGCCGCGCTCGGCCAACAACGCCGCGTCGAACAGGCTGCGCTCGGCGGCACCATACTCGCCCGCGAGTGACTCGAACGATCCGAGCAGCACCAGCGCCTCGGCGGTGGTGTGGTCATGGGCCAGCGCGCGCGCCTGGGCGGCAGCCTCGCGCGCGCGCGGGATGCCGCGGCCGATCTCGCCGGCCTTGAGCAGCGCGCTGATCTCGTCGAGCCTGGTCGCCAGCGCCTGGACCTGCACCGCGGTCGTGGGATCCGAGGGCGGCGTCGTCAGCAGCGCGAGCACCGGACGCGCGCGACACTCCTCGAGCGGCCGCAGCTTGTACGACGCCTTGACGGCGTTGCCGATCACCGCGTCGGCATCGACGATGAACGCATCGGTCAAGGCCCGCAGCTCCCCGAGGCTGCGATCGAGGCAGGCCATCGTCAAGTACGGCCCCTCTGTCAATTCGCCCTGCGGACCCGCCGAGGTCTCGCTGGCGTGCGCGGCGTGACAGGCCGACTCGTGGCCATGCACCCACGCGAGCGCGTACGCGTCGAGTTGCGCGGACACCTGCGTCCACAGCTCGCCGGCCTCGCGCCTGTCCGTGGCGAGAAAGGCCCGGCGCACGGCGGCCTTGCGGGTCGGGCCCCACACGGCCTCGGCGCGCGCCGCCCCGCTGGCGCACATGTCCGGAGGGACAGGTTCCTCTGGCGCCGACCAGCGCCCGCCCAGCGCCGCGCCGACGCCCAGCGCGAGCACGCCGAGGCCGAGCCACGCGAGCGGGCGGCCGCGGCGGACGCCCTCGAGCTCGGCCAACAACGCGAGCATGTCGGGGAAGCGGCGGCGCGGGTCGACCCTCAGTCCTCGCAGCAGCGCGCGGTGCAGGCGGCCGGGCACCCGCACGCGCTCGGGCGCCGCGACCACCCCGGCGAGCACCCCGGCGCGCAGGGACGGCCCGTCACGCGCCGGGAACGGCGGCGCGCCGTGGACGGCCGAGTACAGCGCGACGCAGAAGCTAAACTGGTCGGATCGCGCGTCCGTGGCCTGCGCCTGCCACTGCTCGGGCGACATATAGAGGGCCGTGCCGAGCAGCGCCCCGGTCGCCGTGATCGGCTGTAGCAGCGCGTCGCCGGTCGGGTGGCGCGGGTCGACCTGCGCCGCGCTGGCGACCCGCGCGAGCCCGAAGTCGAGGACCCGCACCCGCCCGTCGGCGCCGACCAGCACGTTCTCCGGCTTAAAATCACGGTGCACGAGCCCGACCTCGTGGGCCGCCGCGAGCCCGCGCCCTGCCTGTACGTACACGTCCAGCAGCTCGCGCCACGGCCTCGTCTGCTGGCGCTGCCATTTTGCCAGCGTCAGGCCCTCGACGAACTCCATCGCCACGAACACCTGGCGCCCGACCTCGCCCACCTCATAGATCTGGACGACGTTGGGGTGCGACAGCCGGGCCAGCGCCTGGGCCTCGCGAAGGATCCGTCCGCGGGCCTGGTCCTCCGAGCCGGTGCCATGCAGCAGTTTGATCGCCACGCGCCGGCCGAGGTCGGCGTCGTCGGCCGCGTACACCACCCCCATGCCGCCGATACCGAGGCGCCCGCGCAATACATACCGGC
>JAYUXQ010000810.1:0-3715 GCA_043752905.1 Nannocystis sp.
CGCTGGCGGTCCGGCCGTCGCTGTTCAAGATGGTCGGTGACCGCGAGTTCTGGCGCACGCAGCTCGGCGTGCTCGTGCTGGTGACCTTCGGGTTCTTCGTCGCGTTCGCGGCGATGGAGTCGACCTTCGCGCTCTACACCGAGGCGGAGTTCAACTGGACGGCGCGCGAGAACGGTAAATACTTCTCGCTGATCGGCCTGGTGATCGTGCTCGTACAGGGGCTGGTGGTCGGGCGCGCGGTGTCGGTGTTCGGCGAGCGCCGCACGCTGATCATGGGGCTGTGCTCGCTGAGCTTCGGGTTCGCGGTGGCCTCGATGGCGACCGCGGGCTGGATGCTGCCGGCCGTCGCGGTGTTCATCGCCGGCGGCAACGGCCTGATCATGCCGAGCCTCAACGCGCTCATCTCGCGCAACAGCACCTCCGAGACCCAGGGCATGAACATGGGCTTCACCCAGTCGGCCGGCGCGCTCGGGCGGATCCTCGGACCGATGATGGCCGGTGCGCTGTTCGAGACGGTCTCTCCCGCGACGCCGATGGCCACCGCGTCGATGATGGCCGCGGTCGTCGCGCTGACGGCCCTGCTGCTCGTCCGCGAGATCCGGCCGGACGCCGGGCGCTGAGTCGAGAAAATGCCCGGTTGAGCAGCCTCGGCAGCTCCTTCGATTCAGCAGCTTCGTCAAGATATGTGGGCAGGACGCCCGCGGCGCATCGCAGGCAGCGGCGTGATCCAATATGCCGTGTCGATCACTTCACGCCCGTGCGGCGGTTTTTGCGGCAAATTTGTGGCGAGCGCGATGACCTGGGACATAAAGATCTGCGGCAGGTGCCGCGTCGATGGAGCGTCCCATGTCGCCCTCCAGTTTTCGTAGATCCCGCATTTCGAGCCTGTTGCTCTGTGGCCTGTCCCTGGCCTGCGTCGCGGAGCCGGAGGCGGGTAGCGCCGGCACGAGCACCGGCGGTGTGACCAGTGGCTTCGAGGAGGTCGTGCCGTCCGAGCCAGTGCCCGCGACGCCGGCCGCGGAGGTGCACGAAGAGGTCGTGGCTGTCGCCGATGCAGTCGCGGAGGCTGTCGAGGCCGAGCCGGCGATCGCCCACTGGGTCGCAAGGCGGACCACGGCGGTGCTCGCCGAGCCGCGCTGGGGCGCGGAGATCCGCGGGCGCATCGACATGGGCGCGCCGTTTGCCATCTATGAGCAGGTCGAGGGCAAGGGCTGTAGCGGGGCCGGGTGGGCGCGCGTCGGCGCGCTCGGCTTCGCCTGTCTGCGCGACGCCGAGGTCACGAAGCGCCAGCCGAAGGTGCAGCCGCCGGTGCCGGCCGACCGCGTCGTGCCGTTCACCCACGCCAAGCCGAGGGCCAACCCGGCGGGCGAGCTGCTGGCGCCGGTACCCCGCTACCGCAACGTCGCGGCGCTACAAGCCGGCGAGGAGCCGGTCGACTGGTTGCAGGCGCATCATCAATACGCATTCATCGAATCCCGGCGGGTGGCGGGGGTCGGCCTGGTGCTGCTCGACCGCAACCGCAGGGCGGTGCGGGCGGACGCGATGGAGCTCGAGCGCCCGAGTCGCTTCGCCGGCCGCGAGCTGGAGGCGCGTCCGGTGCCGGACGGCGTGGTGGCGGCCTGGTCGGCCGAGGCCCCGACGCCGGTGCGCGAGGCGCCGGGCCTCGAGGCGGAGCTGGTCGGACCGATCCCGTATCACCGCGAGATCCACGTCGATTCCACGCCGGTGGCGAGGGACGGCCTCGACTGGTACGCGCTGCGCGGCGAGGGCCTGCCGGTCGGCTTCGTCTCCGGGGAGGACATCCGCCGCTGGATCCCCGGCGAGCCGCTGCCGGGCATCGGCGCGGACGAGACGTGGATCGACGTCGAGCTGTCGCAGCAGACGTTGACCCTGATGCGCGGGCAGGAGCCGGTGTTCGTGACGCTGATCTCGAGCGGCGCCGGCGACAACCCGACCCCGCGCGGCATCTTCCGCATCTGGCACAAGCAGGCGCTCGGCGACATGCGCAGTCTTCCGGGGGATGTCGACAGCTACACGGTCGAGGATGTCCCGTGGGTGCAGTACTTTCACCGCCGCTTCGCGCTGCACACCGCGTTTTGGCACAACAAGTTCGGCCGCAAGCGCAGCCACGGCTGCATCAACCTCTCGCCGCGCGACGCGTCGCGGGTGTTCGCCGCGACGACGCCGACGATGCCGAGCGGCTGGACCTTCGTGTACGAGCACGAGGACGAGGCCGGCACGACGGTGCGGATCCGCAAGGGCACGGCCCCGGTGCCGGATCGCAGGCGCGCGATCGGGGACGCGCCGGCCGCAGGCGAGGAGGCGGCCGACGACGAGCCGACGCGCGAGGCGGTGCGCGAGCCGGCCGATGATGACATGGCGGCGCCATGAGGCGTACGCTGGCGCAGTGGATCAATCATCAAAGGAGATCGATCGCGCCGCGCAGGCGGTCGCTCGCGCCGATGCCCTGCTGATCGCCGCTGGCGCCGGCATGGGTGTCGACTCCGGGATGCCGGACTTTCGCGGCGGGGCCGGATTTTGGCAGGCCTACCCGGCGGCGCAGAAGCTCGGGCTGGCTTTTGAAGATCTCGCCAATCCCCGGTGGTTTCGTGAGGACCCGACGCTGGCCTGGGGTTTTTACGGCCATCGCCTCAACCTCTACCGCGAGACGTCACCACACGCAGGCTTTCAATGGATGCGTGCGTGGAGCGAGCGAATGGCCCATGGCGCGTTCGTCTACACCTCCAACGTTGACGGCCAATTCCAGAAGGCCGGCTTCGACGGCGCGCGGGTGGTCGAGTGCCATGGATCCATTCATCACATGCAGTGCGTCGGCGAGTGCGGGCAGCCGCTGTGGGCGGTGGACGCGGGGGTGAAGGTCGACACGGAGACGCTGCGCGCGGCGGCGCCGTTGCCGAGCTGCCCGCGCTGCGGCGGGCTGGCGCGGCCCAACATCCTGATGTTCGGCGACGCGGACTGGGACGACCGCCGCGCGACCGAGCAATACGCTGGCTACGAGGAGTGGCAAGCGCAGATGCGGGCCGCGAGGGCTCGTGTGGTGGTCATCGAGTGCGGGGCAGGCAAGGCGATCCCGACGGTGCGCTTGCAGGCGCAACGGGTCGCGCGTGAGCTCGGCGGCCTGCTCGTGCGGATCAATGTCCGCGAGCCCGAGGTGCCGGCGGGGCAGATCAGCCTCGCGATGGGCGCGAAGGCGGCGCTGACGGCGATCGACGAGCGTGTGGCGGCGCTGCGCTGAGATTCAATCGCTGACAGGGGAGAGATCGAAGACTGTTTTGAAGCTCGCGCGGACGTCCAGACTGAGCGCATTCACTCGATGGAGAGCTCTTCTAAAGTCCCGCCGGGAGCTTTGAGCAGAGGAGCGAGGTCAGACGTCACCTGATTTCGCCATACTCCATAGGGAGTATTGTCGTGAGTCAGGATAGCCGCATAGGTGCTGAGCTCGGAGCAAAGCGCAAGGCGGGAAGGCGGCCTCGCATTCGGAGACGCCTGGCTCTGCTTTCGCGGAGACTGCGCCGCCGGCCCCGGTACGCTGTTCCCGGAGGCCTCGGGTTCGACCCGTCGCAAATCGGGGATGTCGGAGGGGTCGTGTTCCTGGCCAAGCCGTGGACTCCGCGGGAGCTGCTCGCGGCGCTGCGCGAGGCGCTGGCCCGGCCCTGATGCGGCGAGGTCATTGCAGGGCGACGTGGCGTGAGAC
>JAYUXQ010000811.1:0-9129 GCA_043752905.1 Nannocystis sp.
ATCGCCAACCAGCACTACACGTACTCGGACATGACCGGCGGTGGCCTCCTCAACGCCATCATGCCGGGCTGAGCCGCCGTCGCGTCGAGTGCCCGCAGCAGGGATCGAACCTGCGACCTGCAGTTTAGGAAACTGCCGCTCTATCCAACTGAGCTATGCGAGCGCGCCCGGACGGCCGGGCTCGCGGCGCAGTGTCGCAGGTCGCCCGTCAGTTTCAAGGCCCAAACCCCGGCCTCGACCCGCTCGAGGCTTTACTTTACATAACATACATTATCGGCAAAGTGCGCCAGGCGGGCCCGGAGCCCGGATTGGCGGGTGTCGTGCTCGTGACGCGCCGGAACCCGGCCCTCGCGCGCGCATGCTAGAACCCGGGCGTGCCGCGCTGGTTCAACACGGCCGGACCCTGCGATCCGGCGGACCACTACATGGTCCCCGCCTCCGGTCGCCTGGCCGCGGTCTTCCGGCTGGTCGAGCGCAAGAGCTACTTCACGGTCCATGCGCCGCGGCAGATCGGCAAGACCACGACCTTGCTGGCGATCGCGCGCGAGCTGACCACCGCTGGCGGTCACGCGGCGGTGCTCGTGTCCATGGAGACCGGCGCCGGATTTCCTGACGACATCGGGGCCGCCGAGCTGGCCGTACTGACCTCGTGGCGTAGCGCCGCGGCCGTGCAGCTGCCATCGGTGCTGCAACCACCGCCGTGGCCCGATGCGCCGCCCGGCAGCCGCATCGGCGAAGCGCTGCGCGCCTGGTCCGAGGCCTCGCCGCGGCCGCTGGTGGTGTTCCTCGATGAGATCGACGCCCTGCGAAACGGTGTTCTGGTGTCCGTGCTGCGCCAGCTGCGGGACGGCTACCGCAACCGGCCGCGGCGGTTCCCGTGGGCGCTCGCGCTGGTGGGTCTGCGTGACGTGCGAGACTATCAGGTCGCTCTCGGTGAGCGCGACCACCTCGGCACCGCGAGCCCGTTCAACATCAAGGTCCGCTCGCTGACCCTCGGCGACTTCACGCCCGACGAGGTCCGGGCGCTGTGTGAGCAGCACACCGCCGAGACCGGCCAGCGCTTCACGGACGACGCTCTGGAGCGCATCATGCGAGACACGAACGGCCAGCCGTGGCTGGTCAACGCGCTCGCGGCAGTCGCGGTCGACGAGCTCGCGCAGGACCGCGGCGAGCCGATCACGGCGACGGTGATCGGCCGCGCCGTGCGGGTCCTGATCGACCGCCGCGACACGCACCTCGACAGCCTGGCCGAGCGCCTGCGCGACCCCCGGGTCCGCAACGTGCTCGCGCCGTTGATAGCGGGCGCGAGCCCGCCGGAGCTGCTCGACAACGACGAGATCCGCTACGCGATCGACCTCGGTCTGATCAAACGTACCGAGGCCGCGCTCGCCTTCGCCAACCCGATCTACCAGGAGATCGTCAGCCGCGAGCTGTTCTTCGCCGCGCGGAGCACCCTGCCGCCGATCGATCCCGGCTGGCGCGCAGCCGACGGCGGCCTCGATCGCGGCGCCCTGCTGTCCGGCTTCCTCGCGTTCTGGCGCCGCCACGGCGAGCCGCTGATGCGCACGGCGCAGTACCACGAGATCGCGGCGCAGCTGGTGTTGATGGCCTTCCTCGATCGCGTGGCCAACGGCGGCGGCACTGTCGAACGCGAGTATGCGATCGGCAGCGGTCGCCTCGATCTGTGCCTGCGCCTCGGCGACGATCGCCTGGCGATCGAGGTCAAGGTGTGGCGCGATGGCGAGCCCGATCCGCGCGCCGAGGGGCTGGCGCAGATAGACCGTTACCTGGCCGGGCTCGGCCTGGCGCACGGCTGGCTCGTGATCTTCGATCGCCGCCCGGACCTGCCGCGCCTGTCCGAACGGACAGCCTCCGAGTCGGCCGTCACGCCGGGCGGACGCGCTGTCGACGTCGTGCGCGCCTGACTCGCCCTGTCGAGCGCACCTGCCCGAACGGACATGCGGCGACAGGCCAGCGCTCAGCGGACCGGCAGCCAGAACCGGCGCAGCGGCAGCCAGATGCGCTCGGCGCGGCCCTTGACGTGACCACGTGGCACATACGGGCGTGGGCGCTCGGCGCTCGGGTCGATGAAGTTGCCGGCGTCCTGGGCCTTCTGATAGGCCCGCGACGCGAGGGCCTGCGCCTCGTCGGGACCCGGGCAAAGACCGCTGCTGCATTGCATGTGCACGACGGTCTCGGTGGCGGGCACGGCGAACAGGAGCTGGGTGCCCTGCCCGACCGCGGCCGGCCCGGACACGGCGCCGGGGGCGACGCCCTCGGCCGGCGTGGCACCGGCGATCTCCGCCGCGAGCGCGGCACGCTTGCCCTCGACGCCCTCGGCCGGGCGCCGCCACACGCGGAGGTCGACCGAGTACGCGGCGTCGCGGATCGACCCATCGAGGCGCATGCGATCGTACTCGTCGCGCTCGGGCGGCGGCGTGGCCGGGGGCAGCTCTTTCCAGCCGGCGAGGTCACCCGCGGTCAAAAGCTCCGGCAAGCGGCTGCGGTCCTTGCTGGCGGCGGGGATCCGGCCCTGGATCAGCCTGGCGAGCGCGAGCGCCTCGGCCTCGTTGGGGCACTTCTGGCGCCCGCACTCGAGCGCGAACACCACCTGCGCGCCGGCGTTGACGCGGACGAAGCCGAAGCGGGCGTCGTCGTGCGCGAGCCAGCCGTCCTCGCCGGACTCGTCGACGACCTGCTTGGCCGTGTCACGCGCGCTGCCCAGCGCGCGCAGGGCCGCGTCGCGCAGGACAGCCTCGGGCTCGTCGGCGGCCCGCCAGGCCCGCAGACGCACGCGCTGGTTCGCCTGGGCCTCGCCGCGCAGGTTCGCCGGCACGAAGGTCCGCTCGACGAACTTGTCGGCCCTTGGTCCGCGCGAGGTCCAGTGCTGCGAGTAACGGACCGAGCGATCCGCCTCGAGCAGCTGGCGAGCGTCGATGCTGCGGTCGCGCTCGAAGCGATCGATGATCCCGCCGAGCTGATCGGCGATCGCGGCGTCGCCTCTGCACACCGCCAGGCCGCAGCGCAGGCGCAGCACGGCGCGGGCCTCCGGCAACCACGCGGCCGCCTCGTAGGCGACGGCGCCGCGCACGTACGCGACCTCCTTCACCGACGCGCCGGCCTTGCGCAGCAGCGCGGCGCGGGCCTTGTTGGCGGGGTTGGTCAGGCGCGGGTTGTCGGCCCAGACCGCGTCGAGCGTGCTGCGCTTGCTCACCTCACCGGCCGCGGCGTTGTCGCCCAGCTGCTGCACGAGGGTCTCGTACACGATCTCGGCGCCGAGCGGCGGGTCGCGCCAGACCTCGAGCTGCATGCCGTGCGCGTCGGAGGCGTGGTCGGCCATGTAAACGACGTGGTCGTAGGTGCTGTCCTCGCGGCTGGTCAGCTCGTCGGGGCGGTTGAGCGTGAACAGCTTCTCGGGGGTCAGGTCGCGCAGGTCCTTGACGCCGAGCAGGCCGTCGGCGGTGACGGCCTCGACCTCCTTGGTCCACGCGAGGCTGTCGTGGCTCTGGTTGCGGTTGTCGCCCATCACCAGGAAGTGGTCGGCCGGGACCTTCCACTCGCCGAAGCGGCGCTGGCCGCCCAGGCGCGGGTCCGGACTCGACATGTAGCGGACCACGTAGGTGTGGCCGTCGATCGTCTCCTCGTAGAGGGCGCAGTGCGGGACCGAGGACTCGCCGGCGTCGTCGAGGCACTTCTCCTCGAGCTTGGTGCGCGCGAGCTCCTCGAAGTCCGCGTCGGCCTCGCGCTTGATCGAGACCTTGTTGCCCTCGACGCGGATCGTGTCGCCCGGCAGCCCGACCACGCGCTTGATGAAGTCCTCGGACTCGTCGACGGGGTAGCGAAACACGATCACGTCGCCGCGCTTCGGGGCGCCCATGACCTGCCCGACGACCACGGAGGTCAGCGGGACCTGGATGCCGTAGGCGAACTTGTTGACGAAGATGTGGTCGCCGGATCGCAGGGTCGGCATCATGCTGCCGCTCGGGATCTTGAACGGCTCGTACAGGCACGATCGCAGCGCCAGCGCGACCATGACTGCGATCGCGATGTTCTCGATCGTCTCGCGGATGGGGCTCTTGCGGGCGAAGCTGGCGTGCTGGTGCAGCAGGTCGTCGAGGCGCTCGCACTCGTCCTCGACGCGATCCCAGTGCTGGGCCTCGCGCTGGCGCTCGAGCTCGGCGATGCTCTGACGGATCGCCTCGGCCGGCGCGGTGGCGATCCGCGCCCCGTACTTCTTGAGGATCTTGCGGCCCTCCTTGAGCAGCAGGGTCGCGGCAGCCTTGACGTGCCCGACCTTGCGCCGCTTCGGAGGCGGACCCTTGGCATGCGATGCATGCGATAGGACGTTCGCAGGCGTCGCCACGGGGGTGCTGGGGTCTACCTGGGTCACGCTAGTCGATCTTCAGAATTGCATGGAAAGCGCCCTGCGGGATCTCGACGTTGCCCACCGCCTTGAGTCGCTTTTTACCCTTCTTTTGTTTCTCGAGCAGCTTACGTTTACGCGAGATATCGCCGCCGTAGCACTTGGCGAGCACGTTCTTGCGCAGCGCCTTGACGGTGGTGCGGGCGGTGATCTTGCTGCCGATCGCCGCCTGGATCGCCACCTCGAACTGCTGCGGGGGGATCTCGTCCTTCATCTTGACGCACAGGTCCGTGCCCCGCTTGAAGGCGTTGGACTTGTGGGTGATGAGGCTGAGCGCGTCGACGCGCTCGCCGTTGACCAGCAGGTCGACGCGGCACAGGTCCGACTTGCGAAACTCGCCGGGGTCGTAGTCGAGGCTGGCGTAGCCGCGTGACAGGCTCTTGAGCTGGTCGTAGAAGCCGAACACGACCTCCCCGAGCGGCAGCTCGTAGGTTAGCTGGCAGCGCTTGCTGGTCAGGTACTTGAGGTCCATCTGCGTGCCGCGTCGGTCCTGGCACAGCTTGATGATCGGCCCCAGGTACTCCTCCGGGAGCTGGATCCGGGCGATGATCATCGGCTCCTCGATGCCCTGGAAGTCGCCGACCTCCGGCATTTTGGCCGGGTTGTCGATGATCACGACGCTGCCGTCCTTGAGCGTGATGCGGTACGTGACGCTCGGCGCGGTGGTAATGATGTCGAGGTCGTACTCTCGCTCGAGCCGCTCCTGGATGATCTCCATGTGCAGCAGGCCCAAAAAGCCGAGGCGAAAGCCGAAGCCGAGGGCGACCGAGGTCTCGGGCTCCCAGGTGACGCTGGCGTCATTGAGCGTCAGCTTGGTCAGGGCGTCGCGCAGGTCCTGATAGTCGGCGTTGTCGGTCGGGAACACGCCGGCGAACACCATCGGCAGGACCTCCTTGAAGCCGGCCAGCGGGACCGCGTCGTCGTCGTCGGCGGCGGCGACGGTGTCACCGACCTTGGAGTCCGCGACTTCCTTGATATTGGCGATCAGGTAGCCGACCTCGCCGGCGCCGAGGTCCGGGTAGCTTTTGATGTCCGGGGCGAAGGCGCCGACGTCGATCACCTCGAGGTGCTTGCCGGTCGCCATCATCTTGATCTTGTCGCCGGCCTTGAGCACGCCGGCGAACACGCGCACGATCGAGACGACGCCTTTGTAGGTGTCCCACCACGAGTCGATGATCAGGGCCTTGACCTTGGCGCTGCGATCGCCGCGGGGCGGCGGGATCCGCAGGATGATCGCCTCTACCAGCGCGGCGATGCCGATGCCGGACTTGGCCGAGACGAGCAGCGCGTCCGATGCATCGAGGCCGACGGACTCCTCGATCTGGGCCTTGACTCCCTCGACGTCGGCGCTCGGGAGGTCGATCTTGTTGATGACCGGGATGATCTCGAGGTTGGCGTCGAGCGCGAGGTAGACGTTGGCGAGGGTCTGGGCCTCGACGCCCTGCGCGGCGTCGACGACCAGCAGCACGCCCTCACACGCGGCGAGGCTGCGCGAGACCTCGTAGCCGAAGTCGACGTGCCCCGGCGTGTCGATCAGGTTGAGCGCGTACTCGACACCCTCGTAGGTGTACTTCATGCGCACGGCCTGGGCCTTGATCGTGATGCCGCGCTCCTTCTCGATGTCCATGCGATCGAGGTACTGGGTCGCCTTGTCACGCGCAGTCAGGAGGCCCGTGAACTCCATCAGGCGGTCGGCGAGCGTGCTCTTGCCGTGATCGATGTGGGCGATGATGCAGAACGTGCGGATGGTGGACAGCTCGGGGGCCGCCGCGTCCATCAAGCGGGGAGACGGGTGAGTCATGCGCGATCCAAGGAGGCAGCGAGGCGCCAGCGAGTCAGCCAGCGAAACAGCGGTTCGTCAGGGTCCTGGTCGGGCCCCCTGACGTGGCCGAGACACGTAGCACAAGACCGGGCGCCTCGCCCCGAAAGCGCCCTGAGCACGGTCACATCGGACCCCGCAACTTGCCCGCCCCGCCGCTTTGGGCCTACAGTACTCCGGCTGTGCACCGCCCTGCCCTGTCCCGCCTGCTCCTGTGCGCCGTGGTGGCTGCTGCGTGCGCCGGCAAGGGCAAGGGCGCCCCGAAGCCGGGTGAGCCTGGGGGCCCCGCGGAGGGCGCCGAGGAGGCGGCGGCGACGATGAAGGCGGCGCAAAACGTCGAGCCGATCGTGCCCAAGCGCCAGGTGGCGCTGATCCCGCTGAGGGTGGACAGCCAGCACTGCGACGCCGCCGGCAAGCGCGTGCTGCAGCAGGACCTGAATCAGGACGGCCGCGCCGACTTTATCACGCTCGGCGGCGCGGACGACGGCAAGATCCGCTGCCAGCAAGCCGACCTCGACAAGGACGGCCGGCTCGACGCGTTCCTCCACTACGACGAGCGCGGCGAGCTGGTGCGCGAACAGTACGACCAGGACTACGACGGCCGCATCGACCTCGGTCGCACGTACAAGGATGGCAAGATCGACCTCGACGAGCAGGACCTCGACCACGACGGCTACGTCGACGCCTGGCGCCGCTACGACAAGGGCAAGCTGACGCGCATCGACCACGACCGCGACCGCGACGGCCGTCCCGACACCTTCACCTTCTTCGTCAGGGGTCAGATCGATCGCGTCGGCTACGACACCAATGGCGACGGCAACGTCGACAGCTGGGACCAGGACGTCGCCCGTCGGGCCCAGGCCGCCCTCGCCCGCCGCATGCAGGCGCGTACCGCCGTCGGCGATGAGTTCGTGGAAGCGCCGGTCGAGCCGCCCGCGGAGACCAAGACCGAGGAGAAGCCCGACGACAAGGGGAAGGCCAAGGGCTCGAAGAGCAAGGACGCGAAGCCGGACGCGAGCGACGCGAAGGGCAAGGACGCGAAGCCCGGTGCGAGCAAGGATGCGAAGCCCAAGGACGCGAAGCCCGGGTCCGCCAAGCCTGCCGGGGTCGCGCCGGGCGAGCCCTCGGCGGGCGGGACCGGCAAGGCCAGGCCGCCGTCCGGTGCGACCGGGAGCGCTGGCGAGGCCGCGGGCAAGTCCGCCACGCCGCCGAAGTGACCGGCCTCCCGCCGGCCCTCTGCTCGTCTCCTGCCCCTCCGGGGCCCGTAAATCGCCCGCAGACGAGCGATCGGACGCAACACCGCGTCATGGCGGCCGCCCCCGCGTTTTCGCGGGCCGCGGGCGGCCGGACAGGGCTATCCTGCGGGTCATGGAGCACAAGGACCGAGCGGAGGCGCCCGAGGACGACGAGCTTGTCGACGGCGTCGACGGCGAGGCGGCCGACGCCGACGGGGACTACGGTCCACCCTTCGAGGCGCGCAGCTTCGGCGGTGAATTCGTGTGGGCGCAGGCGTCTGGTTACACGGCCAAGGTCCTGCGCGTCCGTGCCGGCCAGACCGTGGCGATCTCCACCAAGGGCCGGCGCGACATGGTCGTGATGTTGACCGGCGGCCGCGCCCTGCTCGAGACGCGCAGCGACGACAGCGTCGATCGCATCGAGATGTTGCCGGCCCACTCGGTGGCGATCCAGGAGGGCGAGCTCGCCTACCGCCTGGTGGCGATGACCGACGTCGAGATGTTCACGATCTACACCTCGAAGTGAGACGCGGCCCGCCGCGCCTCACATGCACTCGTTACGCGGGTCGCCGGGCGCGTGGCACTTGAGGCACACGCGGTGATTGTGGGCCGCGAGCGAGCTGCAGCGCAGCGAGTTGGCGAAGCCCGGGCCGTGCGGACTGACGTTGAGGCCCGGGCCGGCGACCGAGGTCGTCGCGTGGCACGCCAGGCAGCTGTCCTCGGTGTGGCAGCTGGCGCACGCGGCGATGTTGCGCTGGGCCGCGAAGGCGTGGCTCTGCGGGGCGCTCGGCGGTCCGTCCCAGCCCGCAGGATGAAAACGCAGCGGCGAGCCGACACCGAACTTCGCGTTGACGCCCCGAGACTCGAGCCCGAGGCGCTGATGGCAGGCCAGGCAGTCGGTCTGCATGCGGTGGCAGGCCTGACAGTCCTGGGTCTGCGCGCGGGCGTCGAGCGCGTGGGTCGTCAGGTAGTCGCCGCTGTGGATCCGCATCGGTCGCACCGCGCCGGCGTGGCAGTCGGTACAAAACGTCTCGTCGTGGCACTGCGCGCACAGCTGCGGGTTGGCCTTGGCTTGACCGCGGTGGTCCTCGACGAACGCGAGGTCGTGCGCGGCGCCCCAGTTGCTCTGTCCGCGCGGCACCAGCTGCGGGGCCACGCGATCGCTAAAGCTGCGGGTGACGAGCGTACCGCGGCCGTCGGTCGGGTGACACGCGCCGCAGCGGTCGGTCGCCTGCACGCCGTTGTGACAGGTCAGGCAGGTCTTCTCCGCCGGCAGCTGCAGCACCGTCGCCAGGCGCACGCGGCTCATGTCGCCGTGGCAGGTCTGACACTTCGCGCCCTTGTCGAGGTGACGCTTGTGGTCAAAGGTCAGGTTGGCCCGCGGCGCGCGTAATGTCGCCGCGACGCGCATCACCGGGCCGGTGGGTCCGGGCGCCTGGGTGACGCGCGTGTGGCACAGGTCGCAGCGCGCCGGCTCGCTCGCGGGGCGCGGGTGCTGGGCTCCGTGGCAGCCGTCGCAGGTCGCCCCGGTCGGGAAGTTGAAGTCGGCGACCTGCGTCGAGTTGCGGACCTTGGTATGGCAGCGTTCGCAGCCGATCTTGAGCGCGAGGTGCTGGCCATGGTTGAAGCGCAGCGGGAGGTCCTGCTCGGGG
>JAYUXQ010000812.1:0-3702 GCA_043752905.1 Nannocystis sp.
CCCTGGCGCAGCGGCACCGCCCACGCCGACATGGACGCCCACCCGTTCCTCGCCCGCCTCTGCGCCCTGGTCCCGCCGCCCGGCTTCCACATGACGCGCGACTACGGCGTGTTCGCCAGCCATCATCGCCTGCGCGAGCACGTCATCCCCAAGCCCGCCGCACCGCCGCCGCCGCCACAGCTCGCGCTGGACTTCGCCCTCCCCAGCGACCCGGCCGGATCCTCGCCCACGTCCTCGCCCAGACCCCGGCGCATCGGCTGGGCAAAGCTCCTCGCCCGCGTCTTCGCGCAGGGCGTCACCCGCTGCCGAACATGTGGCGGCCGCATGCGGGTCCTCGAGGTCGTCTCCCACCCAGGGCGCCTTCGCCCGCATCCTGCACGGCGCCCGCGCTCCGCCTGCACCTCCTCCTCTTGGACAGCTCCTGTTGCTCCCCTGACCGCGCGCCGCTCCGTACTCACCCTCGCCCCCAAATTCCCGCTTTGAACCGCTTAAGCCCTGGGGCCGAATCATCTCGGCCGAGAGCAGACCTGCGCCACGCGGCGGGCCGGTTTCGGGCTTGCCCCGAGGGGTCGCGTCGCGCCATCCTCTGCCCTTGACCGCCGCTCGCCGAACCCTGCTCCTCTCCCTGCTCCACGCAATCGCCGGGTGCGGCGGCGGCATCGAATCGGCGACGCAGGGCCAACCGCCCGGCGGGAGCACGACCGGCAGCGAGGCCGGCAGCGAGCCGGTCCCGACCTCCGGCGGCGCGGGCACCACGGGCGACGAGCCCGCCCCGACGAGCACCACCACCACCACGACCACCACTGCCGCCACGGAGGACCCGAGCAGCACGGGCGGCGAGCCGGCGCCGCACGTCGAGATCGCCGGTGACGCGCTGCGCATCGACGGGGTCCCGACCTTCCTCTACGGCGGCGACCTGCACTACTTCCGGGTCCGCGACTCTGACTTCGACGCCGCCAAGACCCGGGCGATGTGGGCCGACACGCTGGACGCGATGCAGGCGGCGGGCATGAACATGGTCAGCACATACGTGCCGTGGGACTATCACAGCCCGGCGCCGGATCAGTACGACTTCACCGGTGCGCGCGACCTCGGGGCGTTCCTCGAGCTGGTGTGCGGCCGCGGAATGCACGTGGTCTTCAAGCCAGGCCCGCTGATCACCGGCGAGTGGCCGCGCGGGTTCGGCACCTTCGGCGCGGTCCCGCAGTGGTTCAAGGACATGCACCCGGAGGCGCTCGTGCGCGACGCCAAGGGCGGGTTATGGACCTACTCGCCGACCAACGACGCCAGCCAGCGCCAGCCGAGCTACCTGCACCCGACCTACCTCGCCGCGGTGAAGGCCTGGTACGCGGCCGCCTTCGCGGTCGCTCGCCCGTACCTCGGCGGCTGCATCGTCGCGGTGCAGGTCGACAACGAGACCAACCTGTACTGGGGCGACCGCTACGGCGGCGTCGACTACTCGGACACCGCGCTCGCGTTCTACCGCGATTTCCTGCAACAAAAGTATGGTGATATCGCCGCGCTCAACGCCCGTTACAAGGCCGCGCACGCGAGCTTCGCCGCCGTGGCGCCGCCGACCGGCAAGCCCGGCGGCGGCGCGGACGAGTGGCCGAAGAACCCGTGGTACGCGGACTGGTACTGGGCCGGGCAGGCGTACGCCGGGGCCTACCTGGCGGCGCTCCAGGCGATGATCGTCGCCGAGGGCTTCGCCCCGCCGGCGGCCCTGCACTTCACCAACGACTCGCCGTTCACCCTGCTCTTCGACGACTTGCCGCTGCGCAACGTGCTCGTCCACGACGGCCCGACCAAGAACGCGATCGGCGTCGCCGGCCTCGACCTCTACCCCAAACAGTTCACCACCAACGATCATCTCCAGGACCAGCCGTTCCAGGCCGACTATTTCACCCGCCTGTACGACCACTTCGGCGACCTCGCCACCGGGCCGCAGGACTTCAGCTACGCCGCCGAGCTGCAGGGCGGGTTCTACGCCTACCCGGTCCTCGGCCACCCGAAGGTCGCGCCCGAAGCCACCGACCAGCTGCTCGCGCGCACGATCGGCCGCGGCCTCAAGGGCGGCAGCTTCTACGTGATGCGCGACGGCCTCAACCTCGACAACTCGAAGTACGACTATTTGGCCGCGCTCGCCGCCGACGGCAGCAAGACCCCCCGCTACGACGTGATGGCCCGCTGGGGCGCGTTTCTCCAGCAGCGCGGTCAGGACCTGCTCGGCGCGCGCGAGGTCACCGACCGCGTGCTCGTGCTCGCCAATGGCCTGTACGCCGCGCCCCAGGGCGGGCTGACCGACGACCTCCAGCGCCTCTACACCATGGAGATGCCGGCCCTGTTCGGCTGGCTGGTCCACGCGGGCTTCAACCCGGTCGTGCGCGACGCTCGTCTTACCTCCGCGGACGAGCTCGCCGAGTTCGACCTCGTCTTCTATCAAAACCCCGACTTCATCGACGACGCGACCGCCGGGCGGCTCGCCGAATACGTGGCCGGCGGCGGGACTCTGGTCCAGCTGCTGTGGCCCGGCCAGCGCGGCGCCGACTTCGTGCCGACCCCCGCCTCGACGCACCTGTCGATGACCCTGTTCCCCGGGGTCGCGTCCGGGCAGTGGACATGGCTCGGGCCGTCGCGCGCGGGCCCGGTCAACGCCGACTTCACCGGGTATCAGGGCGAGCTCACCAGCTACTGGTACGAGAGCTTTTGGGAGGCGCCGGACGGCCCGTCCTTTTCGCCGTTCCTGTGGGAGCACACCGAGCCGTTCGGCGACAACGGCGACGTCGTCGGATACATCTCCGACGACGCGGATGGCCGACGGATCTTCGTCGGCGCCAATATGTGGGCCCGCTATAACCAGGACGACTATTACACGCTCGCGGTCGAGGAGCTGCAACACAGCCGCGCGCTGGCCCGCTTCATCGCCGACCAGGCCGGCGTCTCTCCGGCCGTCCGCGCGACCGGGATCCGGCACCTCGCGTGGGCCCGCCGCAGCGCCGACGCGCTCTACCTGTTCGTGATCAACGACAACGCCGCGGCTGGCCCGGTTCACATCGAGCTGCGAGACGCCGCCGCGCTACAGCTCGACCCCGCGGCGAGCTACGCCGTCCGTGAGGCGCTGCACGGCGTGGAGCTCGGCTCCGCGTCCGGCCAGGCCCTGCTCGCCGACGGCGTGACCGTACAGCTCGCCGCGCTGGCGACCGCTGTCGTGGTCGTGACGCCGCGCTGAGGCCCGCCTTGAGCGCTCGCGCGATGACGACCCACTTGCGCGGTACACCAACAAGGATGGGAGCCGATCAACGCTATCCCTCCGCCGCGGCCATGAGATTCGCGTGGCGTACCTGCGCGACTGCCTGCGCCTCCTGGACCATGCGCGCGCGCAACTCGTCCGAGGCCATGCGTGGCTTGAGCAGCTTGAGCGCCACCTCGATCCCGAGCTGATCATCGGTGCCAGACCGTCGACACCGTCAACTTCGACGCGGCCCTCGCCTCCGGTCTGCGCGCGAGTCGCTTCGACCGACCCGTACCGGGCTGCGTCCGCGCGATCGCCCGCGACGCGACGCGACGCGACGCGAAGGATGTACCGGCGCCGCTGTGGCGCCGCGCCGTGCTCGCCGCCTGCGCCGCGGAGCGTCCACCCGCCGACGCCAACGCCGCCGTGCGCGCCGCAGCGAAGTGGTCGCAGGACCAGTTCGGCCTCGA
>JAYUXQ010000813.1:0-3699 GCA_043752905.1 Nannocystis sp.
CGAGCTGCACAACACGATCGCCTGCGAAGATGGCCTCAAGTTCGCCATCCGCGAGGGCGGCAAGACCGTCGGCGCCGGCGTCGTCACCAAGATCATCGAATAATCTCAAGGTCTTGCCGGGCTAAAAGGCCCGGCCGCCGGGTGCCGCGACGGTGCGGCGCCCGCCCTTGAGCAACTTGCAATCCGGAACGGGCCTTGTTATGCCTTGACCCTTCCGCTCCGCGCGAGAACATCCATGGCTGCCGGTAACCGCATTATCATCCAGTTCGAGTGCCAGTCGTGCAAGCGGCGCAACTACTCGTCGACCAAGAACAAGCGAACCACCCCGGAGAAGCTCGTTCTCAAGAAGTTCTGCCGGCACTGCCGCAAGGTGGCGGAGCACAAGGAGACCAAGTAATCACCCCGGTACCCCGGTCCTTCGGTCCGGGGTCAGATCCGGGCCCGCGCTCCTCGCCAGTCAGGGCGCGCGCGGGCTTCGGTGTTCCTACAGGGCGTTAGCTCAGTTGGTAGAGCAGCGGACTCCAAATCCGCAGGCCGAGGGTTCGAGCCCCCCACGCCCTGCTTCTCTGTCAGAGACAGCAGCCCCTGTGCCATCCTCGGCAAACCGCTAGCCATGTCCACGACTCCTCCCCGCAAACGAAAGCTTGTTGTCTCCCGCGATTTCGACCCGAGTCGCTGGGCACACGCCGCTTTCTTTGTCGGCTTCCTGATGTTGGCCTTCGTGCTGACCAACTTCACGGAGGACCTGTGGGCCATCTTGTGGTCCTACTACCCCAGGGCCCTCGGGCGCCCGGTCGCCGAGACCGCCACGATGATCGGCATCGGCGTCTCGCTGCTGTCCGCCATCCTGGCCTGGCGTAACAAGCGCTGGTTCAAGTTCATCAACGAGGTGGCGACCGAGGTCTCTCAGGTCACCTGGCCCACCCGGGCCGAGACGCGCGCCGCGACTATCGTCGTCATCGTGCTCACCATCATCTGCTCCATCATCCTGGCGATCATGGACCTGTTCTGGTCCAACGTGACCGACTGGCTGTACAGCCTCTAGCTCGAGTCTAGTCGGCCGCAGGGCGCAGCCGCCGAGTTCCGCCACGGTCTTTCGCCACGGTCTTTCGCCACGAGTATTTCCCGGAGTACGAGGATTTTTGTCATGGAGTGGTACGTCGTCAACACCTTCTCGGGCTACGAGAACTCGGTCAAGAAGAGCCTCGAAGAGCGCATCAAGGCCAACAGCCTCGAAGAACAGTTCGTCGAGATCCTCATCCCGTCCGAGAAGGTGACCGAGCGGCGTGGCAAGGGCACGGTCCAAAAGACCAATAAGTTCTTCCCCGGCTACATCTTCATCAGCATGGAGCTGACCAAGGCCAGCTGGCACCTCGTGCAGACCACCCCCAAGGTCACAGGCTTCCTCGGCGGCCAGAACCCGCGCCCGGTCCGCCAGGCCGAGATGAGTAAGATGATGGGTCACTCCCTCCCGCCGGAAGAACAGCCGGTGGTCGAGAAGGTCGTGCCCAACATCACGTATCACGTGAATCAGCAGGTACGCGTGCGCAGCGGCGCGTTCGCCAACTTCACCGGCGAGGTCGAGGAGATCAACGCCGACAAGCAGAAGATCTGGCTGTCCGTGTCCCTCTTCGGGCGCCCGACCCGCGTCGAGGTCGACTTCGCGGAGGTCGAGCCGGTCGCCTGACCGGACTCCTCCCGGCTAATTCTCCTGCTCCGAAGGGTTGCCTGGCGCTCGCGGATCTGCGACACCTCGCGCCTCGCCTGGCGTCTCGCCCGGCACCCCTCGTCTCTCCTTGATCGCCTGGATCTCGCAGCGCCCGTGAACGCAGCGCACCCACCCTCGCCCAGCAAGAAATCATGAAGAAGGTAACCGCGTACATCAAGCTCCAGGTGAAGGCCGCTCAGGCCAACCCCGCCCCGCCGATCGGCCCCGCCCTCGGCTCGAAGGGCGTCAACATCATGGAGTTCTGCAAGCAGTTCAACGCGCGCACGCAGAAGGACGCGGGCATGGTCATCCCGGTGGTCATCACCGTGTACAGCGACCGCTCCTTCACCTTCGTGACGAAGACGCCGCCAGCGTCGATCCTGTTGTTGAAGGCGATGAGCAAGGAGAAGGGCTCCGGCGTCCCCAACATGCAGAAGATCGGCCGGGTCAACTCGCAGACGATCCGCGAGATCGCCGAGACCAAATTCAAGGACATGAACGCCGCCTCGATCGATGCCGCCATGCGCTCGATCGCCGGCACCGCCCGCTCGATGGGCATCGACGTCGTCGACGCCTGATGGCCTCGCCCGTCTCATCCGTCTCTCCGTCTCATTCCCATCCGCCGACACCATGTCGGCACCCGGCATCGCCGGTCACTAAAACCCGGGGGAGGGTGCCTCTCGTCCACGAGAGCCCCGCCAGGACCCCGGAAAAGGCAACAAGACAATGGGCAAGAAGTTCGATGCGGTGGCCAAGCTGGTCGACCGCGAGAAGCGCTACACGGTGATCGAGGGCTGCGCCCTCCTCCCCTCCCTCAAGTACACCAAGTTCGACGAGACCGTCGAGGTTGCCGCGCGCCTGGGTGTCAACCCGAAGCACGCCGACCAGATGATCCGCTCGAGCTGCGCGCTACCCAACGGCACCGGCAAGACCCTGCGCGTCATCGTGTTCGCCAAGGGTGACCGCGCCGCGGAAGCCCGCGACGCCGGCGCCGACTTCGTGGGCGCCGAGGACCTGGTCGACCGTGTTCTCAAGGAGAACTGGCTCGACTTCGACAGCGCCATCGCCACCCCGGACATGATGGGTCTGGTCGGCCGCCTCGGCCGCATCCTCGGACCGCGCAACCTCATGCCCAACCCCAAGGTCGGCACGGTGACCATGGACGTAGGTCGCGCCATCCGCGAGATCAAGGCCGGTCGTATCGAGTTTCGCACCGAGAAGACCGGCATCGTCCACGCGCCGATCGGCAAGCTCTCGTTCGGCGCCGACAAGCTGCGCGAGAACCTGACCTCGCTGCTGGAGACCCTCCAGCGCCTCAAGCCCTCGACCGCCAAGGGCAAGTACTTCAAGAGCGTCACGCTCTCGACCACGATGGGCCCGTCCGTCCGCCTGGACACCAACGACGTCGCTGCCATGGTCGAGTGAGTCGAGTCGCGGCCACGAGATCCGTTTCTTCAGGAGGCTGTCGCCACCGAGGTGATCGTCAGAGAGCGCCCGAGTCCCGGGCAACACACTCGCAGACAGCAGGTGGTCGGCCAGCCCGACCTTGAACGCCAGAGAGCGGCCCGCCGAGAGTGGAGCGAACGTTGAGAGGAAAGGGTGCGCCGCCGCACCCCGATCTCGGCGGTCCTCCCCTCGGAGGACCAAGGAGAATCAAAAGACCATGCTGAGGCTTACCAAACACGAGCAATCGAGCCGGCTGCGCGAGGCACTGAGCGAGGTGTCAGCCTTCATCCTGCTCGACTACACGGGCATCACCGTTTCTCAGGACACGGACCTGCGCAACAAGTTCCGCGAGGGACAGTGCAAGTACCAGGTCTTCAAGAACTCGGTCGTGCACTACGCCATCCAGGGCACCCGCCACGAGCCCGTCTCGTCGCTGCTGACCGGGATGACGGCGCTGGTCTATTCGCCGACCGATCCGGGCGCCGCTGCCCGCATCGCCCGCGACTTCGCCCGTGACGCCAAGAACTTCAAGATCAAGGGCGGCG
>JAYUXQ010000814.1:0-9071 GCA_043752905.1 Nannocystis sp.
TGGGCGTACTTGAACGCGGTCGTCGAGCTACGCACCGTCGCCGAGCCGCCGGCGCTCCTGAGCGCGTTGCAGGACCTGGAGCTGCGCCACGGGCGGACCCGGCGCGAGCGCTGGGAGGCGCGCACGCTGGACCTCGACATCCTCGTGTGGATGGCCGCGGGCGTCGAGCTCGAGTGCGAGACGCCGGGCCTGCGGTTGCCGCACCCGGAGATCGGTCGCCGGGACTTCGTGCTGGCCCCGTTGGCCGCGCTGGCGCCGGACCTGCGCCCGGGCGGCGCCCGGACGATCTCCGAGCTGCTCGCCGCACTGGCCCCGTCGGACCGCACGATCGTCGCGCAGGTCGCCGAGCATCTGTGCTAGCTTGCCGGCCGCCTGACTCCCGGGCCAGGCAAAGCACGGGCGGATAGCTCAGCGGTAGAGCGGCGCCTTTACACGGCGCGGGTCGCAGGTTCGATCCCTGTTCCGCCTACGAACGAGAGAGGCCGGGCGAGACGCCCGGCCTCTCTGCTCTTCAAGTCATGTCCGAAGGGACATGTCCGAAGGGGCATGTCCGAAGGGGCAGGGCTCAGGGGCAAGCAAAAATCGCGTCGAGCGTCGCGATGCCGTCGGCGAGCTGCTTCTCGGTCGGCGCGTCGCTGGCCCACAGGTCGGCGAGCACCTTGGCGTTGGTCGCGTCGCGCTCGTCGGCCTCGCGCTGGAGGACCGGGCCGGCGACCTGCAGGTAGGCCCACGCGGCCGGCAGGTACAGGTCGCCCGAGCCGCAGGCGGACTTCATGTAATCCTCGGTGTGCTTGCGGACGATCACCGCGAAGCCGCGGTGCAGCGCCTGGTCGAGCTGCTCCCAGCCCTGCTGGAACAGCGCGTTGCTCCCGGCGTCGAGCATCTCGAGGAAGGGGTAGCCGCCCATGTCGTCCTGGGTCAGGTCGCGCCAGCAGCGGGTCGTGCGGATGCCGTCCCAGATGCGCTCGTGGGTCGACTTCGAGATGTCGAGCACGGCGCGCGACAGGCCCTTGCCGCTGTCGATCGGCTCGAGGCCGGTGTAGTAGGCCCAGCTCGAGTCGCAGTCGGCGGGGTCCTCGGTGGCGCAGGTGAAGGCCTCCTTGTAGACGGAAATGTGGAGGAACCAGTCGAGGGTGGCGTGGATCCTCGCGGCGTGGACGCGCACGTCGCCGTCGCCCTTTTGTCCGGCCGCGAACGCGTCGTCGATGATCGGCTGCATGTGATTGGGGCCGACGCAGCGGTCGGTGTACTTGGCCGCCAGCTTGGCGACCGTACACTGCTTGTCGCCGTCGACCTGCGGGTCCCACTCCGCCTTCGGGATCTGCGGGTAATGGTCGTCCTCGCGCCGGACCACGCGCGACGCGAGGCCCTCGGGGATCGAGTACTGGTCACGGGCCGCCGTGAAGTCCTGCGGGCTCGGCTCGTCGGTCACGTTCCACAGCAGCTTGGCGATCTCCTCGTAGGCGTCGATGCGCGCCGCAGAGCCCGGCGTCTTGGCGTCGACCTGCTGGTACGGCAGCGTGTCACCGGCGCACGCCGGCCAGGTGTCGTCGGCGGAGTTGTTGGTGCGCGGCTGGTAGTCGGTGGCGAGCGGCTTGCACGAGCTCTCGTCGATCGCGGGGATCTCGATGCCGGAGCACTCGAGCGGCGTACCGGTGGTCGGCTCGCCGCCCGTGGGATCGCCGGTCGTGCCGCTGGCAGTGTCGGTGTCGGCGGTGTCTTCCGGGTCGCCGGTCTTGCAACTGACGAGCGACGGGATCAAAACGAGAGAGAGGGTGTAACGATGGAGTCGTGTCTTCATTCAAGGTCACCAGCGACAGGGCTTCGCCGGACACCTTAGAGGGCGTCTCGCACCGCCTCTACGGCACTTCCACGGGTGAGACCTGGGAGTGGATACCCCCCACGAAAACCGCACTCACGAGTCCGCAGACACGAGCCCGATGCGGATCGCATGACGTACGAGTCCGGCAACATGATGCACGTCCAACTTTGCCATGATCCGTCCCCGATGGCCCTCGACGGTCTTTACGCTCAGCTGGAGCTGTTTGGCGATCTCCGGGCTCGACTTGCCCTCGGCCACCAGCTGCAGGATCTCGCGCTCGCGGTTGGTGAGGGCATCGCCGGGAACAGGGTCTTTGCCGGGGCGGTCGGTGCGACGCGACTCGAACAGCACGATCTTGGCGATCGCGGGGCTGAAGAAGGCGTCGCCCCGCGCGACCGCCTGGATCGCAGCCACGAGGTCCGACAGGCCCGATCCCTTGAGCAAGTAGCCGCTCGCGCCCGCGCGGATCGCCGGTCGCACGTACTCCTCGCCGGCGTGCATCGACAGGATCAGGACCTGGGTCTGCGGATACTCCTTGCGGATTTGTCGCGTCGCGTCGACGCCGTTGAGCTCGGGCATGCCGAGGTCCATCACGACGACGTCGGGCTTGTGCGCCGCGACGGCCTCGACGGCGGCCCGGCCGTCCGAGACCTCGGCGACGACCTCGATGTCGTCGCGGACGTCGAGCAGGGCTCGAAGACCCTCACGCACGATCGTGTGGTCTTCGGCCAGAACGACGCGGATCGGGGCGCGGGCGGTGGACACGGCCGCAACATATCACGCGACCACGATCGCGGTGTCGTCGCCATCATCGGAGAGGGTCACCTGCGGCAAGTCCACCATCACGCGGGTGCCACTTCCGGGGCTCGTTTCGATGCGGATCGTGCCACCAAGTAATTCCACCCGCTCGCGCATCCCGACAAGTCCCCTACCGCCGATGGTGGGTCGGGGGGCAAGGCCAGGGGTGAAGCCGCGGCCGTTATCGCGGATCTCGAGCGAGATCTTCGGACCAATGGTCAGGCCGACATGGACGCGGGTCGCCTCGGCGTGACGGGCGACGTTGGTCAGGGCCTCCTGGGCGACGCGATAACACACGCTCTCGATCGCGGGGCTGAGGCCGGCCGGGGGCGGGTCATCCAGTTCGCAGTCGATGCGCAGCTCGGAGCGCTCGCCGAAGTCGTCACACAGCCGCTGGATCGCGGCGACCAGGCCGACATCATCGAGGATCGCTGGACCGAGCATGCTCACCGCGCGGCGGATCTCCTCGAGGGTGGCGTCGGCGATCGTCAGCGTGCGCCCGGCGAGGCGGGCGACCTTCTCGGCGCGCGTGGCCGCGGTCGCAGGGTCGGGGCCGGCCTCGGCCAGTTGCGCGATGATCTGGAGGTTGATGCGGATCGCGGTCAACGCCTGGCCGGCGGAGTCGTGCAACTCGCGGGCGATCACCCGGCGCTCGGCCTCTTGCAGCAGCACGGCCCGTGAGGACAGCTCGCGCAGGTGCTCCTCCTTGGCCTGGAGCTGCATGTACGCGGCCTTGAGCTCGGACGAGCGCGCCGCGACCTGCTGCTCGAGGGTCTGGTTGAAGCGGGCGAGGCCGGCCTGGCTGTGCTCGAGGCGGGTGATCAACGCGTCGATGCGACGCTCGGCGCGGGCCATCGCGCGGCCGGGGATGAAGTAGACGAGCGCGGCGAGGCCGAGGCCGAGCGCGGCGAAGGGCACCAGCAACAGCAGCGCCCCGGCGCGCGCGTCCGCCAATACGGCCCCGGCCCACGCGTGCCCGACCACCTGCTCGTTGATCTCGATCGGGGCGGACTCCCAGAGCAGGGTCTCGCCGGTGGCGACGCCGAGCGGCTCGTCGTCGAGCGGCACGCGCACGCCGCTGCGGTCGACGACCTCGATGCGGGCGATGCTGCGCTCCTCGGTGTACGCCCGGATGTGCGCGAGCAGCTTGAGCGAGTCGTAGCGCCACAACACCGGCCGCTCCTGGATCTCGGCGCTGACGGCCGCGGCGACCTGCAAGGCGGTCGCGTGGGCCCGCGTCCGCAGGGTCCGGGCCGTCAGCGTGAAGTAGGCCAGCGGCGCCGACAGCGAGACGAGCAGCGCCAGCAGCACGGCGAGCGGCAGCATGCGCGCGGCGAGGTACCTGCGCAATCCGAGGTCCCGGCGGCGCCCGCTGCTGTCCTTCGGGACATGTCCCTCGGGGCTGGTCATTGGTCCTCCGGGAGCGGGATGTAGCCGCTGGCGCGCATGAGTTTACGGGCCTCGGCGCCGTCGACGAAGCGCAGGAAGTCGGAGGCGAGGCCGGCGGGGTCCTCGACGCTGACGAACGCGAGGTCCTTTGAAAATGGGTAGCGGCCCGACTGGACGCTGGCCTCCGAGGGCTCGATGCCGGAGACCCGCAGCGGCCGTACGGGCAAGCGCTGGAGGACGATCGCGCCGAGGTCGAACAGGCCGACGGCGCCGCCGGTGATGCTCAGGGCCTCCTGCATGGCCTCGTCGCTGTCGACGATGCGCCAGCGGGCCTCGCGATAGGCGGCCTCGTTGACGGCGGCGAACTCGGGGATCCGCTCGGAGATCGCGCGGTGGCTCGAGTCGCCGCGCTCGCGCTGCAACACGACGATCGGGCTGCCGTCGCTCCACGTGGTCCGGGTCCCCGTGTAGATCTCGACGACCTCGGTCGGCGTCAGCGAGTCGTCCGGGACGCCGAGGTTGACGGCGAACACGACGGGCACGCGCGCGTAGGGGGTGACGAACATGCCGAGCGCGGCCTCGCCGGGCTTGAGCGGGCGCGACACGAGCCCGAGGTCGATCACGTCGTCGTAGGCGGCCTGGATGCCTCCGGTGGAGCCGATGCTGTCGAACACGACGACGTGCTGCCCGGAGTTCTGCTCGTGAAAAATGTCGGCCAGCGCGCGCGTCAGCGGCAAATTGCTGCCCGAGCCCGCGAGGTGCAACACACCCGCGGGGCGGTGCGTGGAGCGCAGGTACAGCGGCGAGTCGCGCGGGACCTCGCCCTCGATGAAGGGGTCGCCGCGCCGACCCACGAGACCGACGACGAGCAGCACGGCGGCCGTCACGGCGGTCGCGAGGACGAGGGCGACACCGACCCACAGGGCGGCGAGCGAGGCGGCGGACTCGCGGTCCTGCGGGTCGACGTCGGCGGGTAGCGTGGTCATCGTCGCGGTCTCGCGTCCGTCTGTGCCTGGGTCGAGCATCGAGGAAAAAATTTCAGAATCCGAATTCGAGGAGGAGGTTGAAGCTGCGGCCGGGGCCGTTGACGCTGGAGCCGTGGTAACGATACGGCGCGTTGGCGAGGTTCTCGAGCACGCCGGCGAGGAGGATGTGGGGTTGCCAGCGGTAGCCGGCGCGCAGGTCGACGACGACGAAGCCGGGGGTGCCGCCCTTGGGGATGCGCTGGTCGGAGAGGTCGGCGAGGGCGAGGCGGTCCTGCAAACGGGCCCAGCGCAGGGCTGTGGCGGCGTAGAAGCCCTTGTGTCGCCACGAGATCTCGGCGCTGCCGTTGAGCGGGGGGACGCGTGACAGCGGCAGTCGGTTCGGAGACCCGCCCGGGACGGGGTTGGGGCCCTCGCCCCAGGCGTAGGCGAGGGTGGCGCGGATGCCGAGGCCGGCGGGGAGGAACAGGCGCACGGCGCCGTCGAAGCCGCGGATCATGGCGCGACCCTCGAGGTTGGTGAGCACGAACGCGGCCTTCGATCCGGCGCAGCCGGTCTCGCCGCCCGGAGGACAATTGGCGGGGTCGAAGGGGGCGCGGGCGATGAGGCCGTCGATCATCGTCTGGAAGCCGAACATCGCGAACTCGACGCGCTTGAGGTCGAGCTTGACGCCGGTCTCGAGCGACAGCGACCTCTCGGGCTTGAGGTCGGCGTTCTCACCCTGATAGCCGGCGCCCGTCTGCTGCCTGCTGGTCAGGTCGTCCATGTTGGGCGCGCGAAAGCCCTGGTCGGCGTTGACGATCCACCGCAGGCCCTCGCGCAGCCTGAGCGCCGCGCCGCCGCCACCGACCGCGGCGCCGAAGCGGCGGTCGACCGCCTTCGAGGCGCTGCTCGGGTCGCCTGCTGCCTGGGCCGTGACGAGCGCCCCGCGGCCACCGGCGCGCAGCTCCAGGCGATCGAAGATCTCGAGCTTGCCCTCGGTCCACACGCCCGAGGTCAGGTACTTGCCGCCGTTGAGATACTGCCCACGGCTCAGCGCGCTGGTGATGTCGACGTCGGTGTAGACGTTCCACGCCTTGCTGACGATCGTGTCGTAATAGAGATCGAGGCCGTAGTTGATCGAGAAGCGGATCTTCCCGGCCGGGCCCCAGGTGCGCGTGCGGACGTTGAGGCCGGTGCCCGCGGTGTGCACGTCGTCGCGGCCGATGATGCGGTAGGTCGACTCGGGACCGTGGTCGAGGCGGCGGCGCTCGTGCTGGTTCTGATAATTGACGGTGAAACGAACCGTCTCGGCGAAGGCCGGGCCATCGCGTAGATCGACGGCCGTATACACGAGCGTGCGGTACTGCTCGTCGTAGGTCAGACACTCGTTTTGCGGCGCGGTCGCGGGCGGGCAGCGGTCGGTGCGGGGGGCGTCGAACTGGCGGTAGTCGTAGTAGGCGAGCGTGAGGCGCAGCTTGTCGCTGGCCTGCCAGACCAGGCGCGCGTCGGCGGTCAGCTCGCGAAAGCCGGTGCCCTTTTGCGTGACGCCGTCGGCGGCGAACAGCGGGATCTTGACCTCACGCCCGTTGGCCGGCGAGTAGACCGGGCCGCCGGTGCGTAGCAGGCCGACGTCGCGGTAACCAACGCCGCCGAAGAAGCCGAGCTTGTCCTTGTAGGCCGCGTCGATCTGCGCGCGGCCGCCGAGCTCGCCGTCGGCGGTGCCGGTGCGCAACATGGCGCGCGGGTGGACCTGCCACTTGCGCAGGCCGAGGCGCATCGCCGGGTCGATCGGCGTGGCCAGCAGGGCGCCGCCCATCGCGTCGGAGCCGTAACGCGTCGAGGCGCTGCCGCGCAGGACCTCGAGCTTTTGCACGGTGCGCGAGTCGATCGTGAAGAAATACTGGTTGGGGCCCTGACGAAAGGTGCTGTTGTTGAGGCGGATGCCGTCGAACATCATGATCGTCTGCTGACCCGTGAGGCCGCGGACGTACGGCGAGCCCTGGCCGTGCGCCGTCTGCTGCACGTACACGCCGGGCTCGAAGCGCAATGCATCCGGGGCCGACCTCGGGAGGCGCTCTTCCATGTCGCGGCGCGTGACGACGCTGGCGGCCCGCGTGTCGTTGACGGGCTTGACGCGGGGGTCATGGCCGACGGTCGTGCGCGCGGTGGGTCGCGCGCGGGCGGCCGGGGTCGGTCGCAGCCTGGGCGGCTCGGCGGCCATGGCCTCGAGGACAGGTCCCGCGAGCCACATCAACGTGGCGAGGCAGGCCAGGCGGCGCACACGGGAGACCACGGGGGCCGCATTGTCGCGGCTGGCCGGACCCGGGGCAAACCTCCCGAGTATTGCAGGTGGATCTACCCTACGGGTCTAGCCGGTCTGCTCGTCCACGACCTCGGGGCGGCGCAGCTCGACCAATAACGCATGCTCCGGAGTTCCGGCTTCGGGCTCCTCGCAGTAGCCCCATTGCACGTGCGGCGGCAGCGACATGAGGATGGATTCGGTGCGCCCGCCGGTCTTGAGGCCGAAGGTGGTGCCGCGGTCGTAGAGCAGGTTGAACTCGACGTAGCGGCCGCGTCGCAGCTCCTGCCAGCGGCGCTGCGCGGGTGTGTACAGCGTGCCGAGCCGGCGGTGAAGGATCGGGAGGTAGGCGCCGAGGAAGCGCATGCCGCCGTCGCGGATGAAGGCGAGCAGACGGTCCTCGTGGCCCGGGTCCTCGGGGTTCATGGCGATGTTGTCGAAGAAGATCCCGCCGATGCCGCGGTGCTCGCCGCGGTGCTTGAGATAAAAGTAGCGCTCGCACCACTGCTGGAACTTCGGATGATCCCCGATGCCCGGGTGCGCCTCGCAGTAGGCCTGCCATGCGGCGTGGAAGTGCTGCTTGTCCTCCGGGAAGAAGTAGTAGGGCGTCAGGTCGGCGCCGCCGCCGACCCAGCTCCGCTCGCCGTGCTCGATGTAACGGAAGTTGGCGTGCACGGTCGGCACGAACGGGTTCTTCGGGTGCAACACCAGCGAGACGCCGGTGGCGAAGAAGCTGTTGCCGGTGCCCGGGAGCTGGGCGGCGAAGGTGGAAGTGAGCTCGCCGAACACGACGGAGGTGGCGACGCCGCCCTTCTCGATGACCTCGCCGCGCAGGATACGGGTGAGGCCGCCGCCGCCGCCGCTGCGGGTCCAGTCGTCGGAGAGGAACCTGGCGTCGCTGCCGGCCTCCTGCTCCACGGCCTCGAGCCCGGCGCAGATGCTGGCCTGGATCTCGCGGACGACCTCGGCGGCCCGCTGCTGCATCGGGGTGAGCTGCGTGGGGGTGGGCGTGGTGGCGACGGTCATGGCGGCGCGCAGCATAGCGGCTCGCGCAGGCCCCGGGACGGCCGATCTGTGCCAAACTCCCGCCGTGGCGCCGGAGCTTCCTCAGGTGATCGCCGGCGTGGCCGGACCCCTCGCGATGATCGGACCCGCCGACGTCGCCGACGCGCCGATGTCGACGGAGCAGCTGCGTCAGGCGGTCGCCGGGCTCGGCGGCCTCGCGGGCGCGCTGCTGCTGCCGATGCTGTCGTCGTGGCTGCGCCTGTTGATGCAGCTGCTCGAGCCCGACCACTCAGGTCTCGGGCGGCAGCAGCGCTTGTCGAGCCTGGCGGTCGCGCGGGCGCTGCTGCTGACGCTGTTGCTCGGGTTCATCGTGATGAACTGGCAGCAGGCCGCGAGCGAGCTGCAACAGGTCCAGGCCGAGGCGCCGATCGTCGGGTCGACGTTGACGGGCTTCGTGATCGGGCTGTTGTTATGGCTGATCTACGCGCTCGGGGTCGGGACCCTGCGCGCTGACTGGCAGCGCGCGCGCACCGGCCGTCGCATCGGCGGACTGCTGCGCTGACGGGCCTGGCGCCGGCCGGGTGTGGATCGCTGCGCTCGCGCGCGCGAAAGTGATCTGCACGCTTGCGCGTGAGATTTTGCGATGATGGCGGTTCTGGCGATGGAACCCGGTGGCCACATGATCGGGCAGCAGACGCTCCCGGCGGAGATCTTGCCGATGGACCAGACGCTGGCCGCCGACGGCTCGCCGCGCTCCCAGTCGCTACCCCCCTCGGGACCGTTTCGCATCGGC
>JAYUXQ010000815.1:0-3690 GCA_043752905.1 Nannocystis sp.
GCCCTCGGACGCGGCCTTCTGGGATCACATCTATCGCGACGAGATCGGCGGCTGGGAGCTGGGGCGGGCCACGCCGCCGTTGACCGCGTGGTTCACCGCGACGCCCCCGGGTGACTTGCGGGCACTGGTGGTCGGCTGCGGTCGCGGGCACGAGGCGCGCATGCTCGCGGGGCTCGGGGCGCGTGTCACCGCGATCGACATCGCACCGAGCGCGATCGCCACGGCGCAGGCGATCCGCGCGCCCGACCTCGAGATCGACTATCGCGTGCAGGACCTGTTCGACATGCCGCGTGGGCCGGATCGCTTCGACCTCGTCGTCGAGCACACCTGCTTCTGCGCGATCGAGCCGCAGCGGCGCGACGCGTATATCGACGCGGTCGCCGACGTGCTGGTGCCCGGCGGTCGGCTCATCGGCCTGTTCTACGCGCACGGGCGTCCGGGCGGCCCGCCCTTCACCGTCGACGAGACGTCACTGCGCCAAGCTTTTCAGAGACGCTTCGTCGTCGACGCGCTCGCGCTCGCGCCGGATTCGGTGCTCACGCGCATGGGCGAGGAGCTGCTCGGGCGCTTCACCGTTCGTTGAGCGTCAGATGCCGTCGCGGCGGCCGCGGCCGAAGTGCCAGGCGACGTTGAGGCCGACCTCGAGCAGGGGCCCCAAATTCGGGATGCCGAGGATGCCGGCCTCGAGGTGGCCGCCGAGGCTCCAGCGCGGGCTCAGCTTTCCCAGGATGACGACGCCGCCGAGGGCCCAGCCGCCGAGCTTCTTCTCGTCGACGCTGGCGGACATCAGGCCGTCGACCGAGCTGCCCTTGACCGCCGAGATGCCGAGGCCGACGCGCAGCGAGAACAGGCCGACGATCTTCTTCGAGCCGCCGCCGATCAGCAGGTTGCCCTCGGGTCCGAACTGATGCACGACCAGGTCGCTCGCGGTGCCCGCGGCCTCGTCGCGCTCGTGATGTCGCAGGCCGCGGTAGTGCAGGCGCGGGCCGCCGCCGATGTAGCCGCGGTCGCGCTTGCCGAAGCGCTGTGAGGCATGCACACCGATGCCGAGGTGGCCGCCGTGCAGCGTCGGGACCGGCATACCCAGCGAGTAGCCGCCGAACATGCGCAGGGCCCAATCGGGGCGGTCGAGCCGCTGCTTCGCCCTCGCCACCGGGGCGACGGCCGCGACCACGGGTGGCGGGCTGACGGCGGTGCCCTCGGCTGGCAGCGTCTCGGCGCCCTCCTTGACGACAAAGGCGGACCGGCGATTGAACCCCCAGATCTCATGGCAATCGGTGAGGCGATCCTTCGGGACCTTCTCCTCGGTCTTGTTGTGACAAATGGTCGGCTCGGCGCGGGCGGGGCGACTCTCGCCGAGCCCGATCGTGCTCAGGCGATCGAGACCGACGCCGCGCTTGATCAACGCCGCCTCGATCGCACGCGCGCGCGCCTCCGACAGTCGCTGGTTCGAGTCGCGTCTGCCGCGGCTATCGGTGTGCCCCTCGACGAGCACGACCAGCGCCGGGTAGCGGCGCAGCGACGCGGCGAGCTGATCGAGGACCTCCGCGGTGGTGGTGCCTTTGAGCTCCGCCGAGCCGGTCTCGAACTCGATCTCGCCGTTCTCGTAGGTCAGGCGATCGCCCGCGCGGACGATGCGAACCGCCGAACGCGGCGGCTCGGTGCTCGTCGTGGGGGTCGTCGCTCCGGCGTCGATCTTCGCCGACGGCGTCTCGAGCTCGAACGACACGGCGCCCTTGCAGCCGCCACACACAGACGCGACGAGCACGGCAAGCCGCACCCGGCCCGGGAAAAACTTCGGCGAGGTCGGGGAGGCCCGCATGCCGGGCAAGGTACACGTGCGAGGCGCGTTTGTGATCATCGATGGACAGCGGGCCGTGGGCCGGCGTAAGACCGGCTTGGCGCTGCGTTTCCGGCGTGACCGCGTTGATTCGGCCCCCACGGCCCCGCTCGCGGCCGTCGGCAGCGCATGGAGGGTGACCCGTGACTCCCGACCCGATCCTCTACAATTCCGACCTCGCGCCGACCCCCGACGCCGAGCGGACCTGGACGCGCTGGCACCTGGCGGCGCTGTGGGTCGGCATGAGCGTCTGCGTGCCGACCTACATGCTCGCGGCCTCGCTGGTGAAGAGCGGCATGAACTGGTGGCAGGCGATGCTGGCGATCCTGCTCGGCAACCTGCTCGTGCTCGTGCCGATGATCCTGTGCGGCCACGCGGGCACCCGCTACGGCGTGCCGTTCCCGGTGTTCGCACGCGCGTCGTTCGGCGTGTTCGGGGCGCACGTGCCGAGCCTCGCGCGGGCGCTGGTCGCCTGCGGCTGGTTCGGGATCCAGACGTATATCGGCGGCGAGGCCATCTCGGCGATGATCGGGATCCTGTGGCCGGACTGGCTGACGCTCGGCGGCGGCGGGACCTTCGTCGGCCTGACGCTGCCGAGCTGGATCAGCTTCTTCGGGTTCTGGCTGGTCAACGTGGTGTTCGTGTGGCGTGGCACCGAGTCCATCAAGTGGCTCGAGAACTTCGCGGCGCCGTTTCTGATCGTCGTCGGCCTCGCGCTGCTCGGGTGGGCCGTGTCGGCCGCCGGCGGGCTCGGCACGATCCTCGCCCACTCCGCCAGCCTCGTGCAGGAGTCGGGCTACACCGGCGGCCCATGGATGCTGTACGTGTTCCTGCCCGGCGTCACGGCGATGGTCGGGTTCTGGGCGACGCTGTCGCTCAACATCCCGGACTTCACGCGCTACTGTAAAAACCAGCGCGAACAGCTGCTCGGCCAGCTCTACGGGTTACCGACCACGATGCTGCTGTTTAGCTTCATCGGCGTCGCGGTGACGTCGGCGACGGTGCTGCTCTACGGCGAGGCGATCTGGAACCCGGTCGATCTCGTGGTGCGGCTGTCCAAAGCTACCGGCAGCCCGCTGCTGGCGTTCCTCGCGATGTTCACGCTGGCGATCGCCACGCTCTCGACCAACATCGCCGCCAACATCGTCGGCCCCGCCAACTCGATCGCCTGCGCCTTCCCGCGGAGCGTGTCGTTTCGCGCCGGTGGCATGATCGCGGCGGTGCTCGGGGTATTGCTGTGCCCGTGGCTGGTCCTCGATATGTACATCGGGTGGCTGCTGTCGTACTCCGGGCTGCTCGGGGCCGTCAGCGGGGTGCTGCTCGCGGATTACTGGCTGTTGCGAGGCACCAGGCTCGACCGCGACGCGCTGTATCAGACCCACGGACCCTATCGATATCACCGCGGCTTCAACCTCCGGGCGATCGCGGCGATGTTGCTCGGGGTCGCGGTCGTGCTCACCGGGAAATTCGTGCCGGGGCTCGAGTTCCTGTTCCAGGGGGCCTGGTTCTCCGGCCTGTTCGTGTCCGGGGGCGTGTATCTGGCGCTGATGAGAGGGCGGGACGGATCGTAGGACTCTCGCGGTCGAACCTGCGCCCGACCGGTGTCCCGAGCATCGGCCGAATGTGTTGCTTGAACTGTTGCCGATCGAGCGCGGCGCCGTCGCGGCGCCGTCGCGTCGGCGGCTCACTCGGGCAGGGCGATCGCGGGCCCGGCCTCGAGCAGGCGGACGAGGTCCCCGGTGCGGGCGTCGGCCGGGAGCTTGAGGCCGGCCGGGCCCGGGAGCAGCGGGAGCCAGCGCAGCGGCGGGCCGGCGCCCATCGTCAGGGCCCAGATGAGGGCGCCGAGGCCG
>JAYUXQ010000816.1:0-9068 GCA_043752905.1 Nannocystis sp.
TCGCACCAGACGATCCCGCAGGTCGGCTCGATGTACGCCGGCGACCGCAGCCGCAAGACCACCCTCGTCGAGCACGGCTTTCGTCTGCCATCGGCGATGGACAACCGCCCGCTCAAGTTCGACGAGTGGGAGCAGCGTTGCCACCAGACCATCTTCCTGAGCGCCACGCCGGCCGCCTACGAGCTCGGCAAGACGCAGGGCGTCATCGTCCAGCAGATCATTCGCCCGACCGGCCTGCTCGACCCGGAGATCTTCATCCGCCCGATCACCAACCAGGTCGACGACCTGCTCGCCGAGATCCGCGATCGCACCGCCAAGGGCGAGCGCATCCTGGTCACCACGCTGACCAAGCGCATGTCCGAGGACCTGACCGAGTACTACAGCGACCTCGGCATCAAGGTCCGTTACCTTCACTCGGACGTCGAGACCCTCGATCGCGTGGAGCTCCTGCGCGGCCTGCGACGCGGCGAGTTCGACGTGCTCGTCGGCATCAACCTGCTCCGCGAGGGCCTCGACCTGCCGGAGGTCAGCCTGGTGGCGATCCTCGACGCCGACAAGGAGGGCTTTTTGCGCGAGACCAAGAGCCTGATCCAGACCTGCGGACGCGCGGCCCGTAACCTCCACGGCCAGGTGATCATGTACGCCGACCGCATCACCAAGAGCATACAGGCGTGCATGGAGGAGACCGGCCGCCGACGCATCGCCCAGGCCGAGTACAACGAGATCCACGGCATCATCCCCCGCAGCACCAACGCGCCGATCAACAGCCTCGAGGTCGACGCCAAGCCCGACGCGCCGCCCAAGAAGACCAAGGCCTCCGACCTGCCGATCGGCCTCGGCCCGCTCACCGACGCCGACCTGTTGCCCGAGGAGCTCAACGGCAGGATCGCCGAGCTGCGCGCGCAGATGACCGAGCTCGCCAAGGCCCTGCGCTACGAGGAGGCCGCCAAAATGCGTGACCGCCTGCGCGTCCTCGAGGCCCGCAAGCTCGAGTTCATCTGAGTCGTTGTATGGCCGACGACCGCAGCCCCGACGCCCAGGCCCGCGAGGCCCACGAGCGCCGCTACATGGTCCGCCTGGGCCAGCGCATCCGCGCGGTCCGGGAGGAGCGCGGCCTGACCCAGCAGGCGGTGGCGAGGTCCGCGGGCGTCGCCATGGACATGGTCTCGCGCCTCGAGAACGGCCACTACACGAGCCCCGGCCTGCGCACGCTGCTGCGGATCGCCGAGGGCATGAGCGTGTCGCTGGCGATGTTGCTGCCCGACGCTCCCGGCCCGCCGAGCGCGACCCCGGAGAGCGCCCTCAAGTCGAAGCTCGGCGCCCTGGCCCACCGCGCCGAGCCGCACGAGCTCGACCTGCTGGTGGACATCGCCAGCGTGATCGTCGGCCGCTCGCAGCATTGAGATCCGTGGACATTGCCGGCCAGGCTCGATGATGCATCGAGTGGAGGCCCTGACCATGCGTGAGCGATGCAGGGTGGACAACTTCGCGGGCACCTTCAACGACAAGATCTCGTCGATGCGCATCGAGCCTGCCAACCGCTCGCAGACCTGCGACGACACGCGCGAGGGGGAGATCGCGCTGTTCCAGCATCAATATCTGGCCGGCGATTGCGTGGTGCTGCCGGGCAACGAGTCGTACGCGAACCCCGAGACCATGGGGATCCACAATGACAGCATCTCGTCCATTCTCAACAACAGCCCGCGCCGGCTGATCAGCTACTGGGATGCCGACTTCGGGAAGTCCTCGCGCTACGTCGAGGCGCATACGCTGGTCAACAAGCTCAGCGTGGGCGGCTTTATGACCGATGGCGACGACGACGACGTCTCGAGCGTGCAGATGGTCGCGGCTCCGTGAGCCACGAACATCCCGGCCGAGATACCCACGTCAGAAGTTGAGCGTGTACCCGAGGCCCGCGCCCCCGCGCAGCAGCGTCGGGTACACGGCCGTCTTCGGAGGGTTGCCCGCGGGCTTCCAGTTCTCCCACTTCTTGTAGCGGACGCGGTAGCCAACGCCGACCGCGAGGAGCACCGCGCCGAGCAGGGCCGCCGCCGCGGTGGCCGGCACCGCGAAGGTGTTGTTCTGCTTGTTCTTGCAGGAGAAGGAATTCTCGGGCTCGTCGCACTTGGTCAGGAAGTAGCTGCTGACGACGCCGGCGATGCCGAGGCCGAACAGCGCGCCACCGGCGATCATCAGGCCGGTGCCCTTGGCCTTGTACTTACCGTTGGCGACCGTCGGCTCGGGCGGACGCTCGGGGCCGATGGGCTCGGGCGGCGGTGCCGGCGGGGTGATCACCTCGGGCGGCGGCGGCTCGACCGGCGGCGTCGCCTCGGTCGGCGTCCCACCCGAGATATCGGTCGGCGTCTCGCCCGGCCCTGTGACAGCCCCGGTGCCATCGACACCGCGGTTCGGGTCGTTCAGGTCGCCCGGCGTACCGGTCGTCGGCGGGGTCGTGCCCGTCGTGGTGCCGGTCGTCGTGCCCGTCGTGCCTGCGGCCGGTGTGGTGGTCGTGGTGGTCGTGCTCGTACCCGCGGCGGGCGGTGTGGTCGCCGGGCTCGTCGTGGTCGGCTTGGCCGGCGCCGTGGTCGCCGTGGTACCCGTGGTACCCGGCGCTGTGGCAGGCTTGGTCGCAGGCGCCTGGGCCGCGTGCGCCTCGCTACAGTTGCAGGGCAGCGCGGCCAGAGAAGCGGCCAGGATAGAACAGTGGATCCGTGAGGTGAACGAGGCCTTCATCTTGCTTCCAGGGTTCGGGACCGCCGACTTCGGCCGAGTATCATACGGGGGCCGCGGCTTCACAAGCCCCAAGCCTGTGCCACATTCCCCCTGCGATCGGACCTCGCCGCGAGGCCATGCTCCGGTCTCCCGGGCGCTAAAACCGCGTTACACTGGGCAAACGTCATGCCGATGCTCGCAGACCTCGATCACCCCCCGCGGTCCCGGACCCGCGACATGCTAGTCGGCGCCGTCTTTGGTCTGCCCGTGGTCGGCCTGCTCGCGTGGTTCTTGCTGCCGAGCCTGATCCACAGCGTCACCGGCGGCGCCGGAGACTACGACCAGCGCCTTCGGGCCGAGGACGCGTACATGCAGGCCGTGTGCAGCCAGGCCTTCGACCTCGGCCGCGACGAGCAACTGTGCGAGTGCGTGCTCGCGGTCGAGTTCCCCGCGCTCGACTGTCGCCAGCCGTTCCTGCGCTGGAGCCTCGACCGCCACCACGCCGGCTGCGTCGAGCCCGACGTCCGCAAGCCCTCGCTGACCTTTTGCAGCTGCATCGACACCCTCGCCGGCATGATCACGAAGGCCGAGGCCGAGGCCGAGACGCCGACCGCGGAGATCCAGCGCGTCGGCAAGTGCCTCGAGCTGCCCGACGCCTTCCCCCTGCCCGACATCGAGTTCCTGGCCCCCGCGGCCCCCTAAACGAGCGCGTACCGGATCCTCCAGACCCGCTGCCCGCGCGCGATCGTCGTCGCCTCGCGCCTGCTCTCGGCCGTGAAGGGGTTGCCGCGCCAGAAGCTCCACGGCTCCAGCATATTGCGCAGAAGCGGACAGGCCTCGACGACCTCCATGATCTCGAGCGCGACCTCGAAGACGTCGCTCGCTACGTGCAGCTCGCCGCCTGGACGCAGCTGGTCGGCGATGACCTCGACGAGCGCCGGCTCGATCACCCGCCGCTTGTGGTGGCTCTTCTTGAACCACGGGTCCGGGAACAGCAGGTGGAAGCGGTCGACGCTGGCCGACGGGAACACGCGGTCGAGGTCGACGTTGAGGTTGCTGTACGCGAAGCGCAGGTTCCCGAGGCCGAGCTCCTGCGCGCGCACGCGGTTGCGGTCGAGGCAGAGCTCGCGGATCTCGAGTCCGGCGACCAGCCACTGCGGATTCTGGGTCGCTAGCTGAAAGCTGAACTCCGCGTCGGCGCAGCCGAGCTCGACCTCGACGCGACAGTCGACGGCGAGCTGCGGCGGCCGCTCGATCGGCCGCGCCCGCACGCGCATGAAGTGCTCGCCGAGCGGGTTGACGTGCTGACGGATCTTGCGCACGAACTCACCTGCCCTTTCGAACAGGCCCCATGGAACTGATGTCTAGCGCTTGCCCTTCGGGATCTTGGCCGCGTCGGCGATGAAGCGCTGGAGGCCGACGTCGGTCAGCGGGTGCTTGATCAGCTGATGGATGATCTTGAGCGGGATCGTCGCGACATCGGCGCCGAGGCGCAGGGCCTCGAGCACGTGGGCCGGCGAGCGCACGGAGGCGACCAGGACCTCGGTCTCGAAGTCGTAATTATTATAGATCTCGACGATCTGCGCGACCGTGTCCATGCCGTCGTGGCCGACGTCGTCGAGGCGACCGACGAACGGCGAGATGTAGGTCGCGCCGGCCTTGGCCGCCAGCATCGCCTGGATCGGCGAGAAGCACAGCGTGACGTTGGTACGGATGCCCTCGCTGGTCAGCTCCTTCACGGCGCGCAGGCCGTCGGCGATCAGCGGGAGCTTGACGACGATGTTCGGAGCGATCGCCGCGAGGTCGTGGGCCTCCTCCATCATCTCGTCGTAATTCGTCGACAGCACCTCACCCGAGACCGGGCCGTCGACCACGTCACAGATCTCGGCGAGCACGTCGCGCATCGGCCTGCCGGTCATGGCGACCAGGGTCGGGTTGGTCGTGACGCCGTCCAGGAGGCCGAGCGACATGGCCTCCCGGATCTCGGCGATGTCGGCGGTGTCGATGAAGAGCTTCATGGTTCGCGGTGGTAGCACACGGCGGCCTGCGCTTGTCAATGCTGGCCATTCGCACTAGCCTCCGCGCGCCCGCATGCCCACGCCCAAGCTCGGAATCCTCGCCAGCGACGAGAAGGCTTTCCACGCCGCCCGCGAGTCCGACCCCGTCTCGCTCGTCGTCCTCCGCTCCACCCTCGTCAACCCGCCCCGCTCCGCCGGTGCGCGCTCGGTCGCCGAGAACATCAAGAAGCTGCATCCCTATGCCAGCCTCGTGCCTTACGTCTGGCACATGGTCACCCACGGCCCGGAGGACCACCTGCGCGAGCTCGCCTCGCGCTCGCTGCCGGGCGAACCCCGGCGCTTCGGGCACCTGCAGAGCACCCCGGAGGTCCAGGACGCCTGGCAGACCACCCTGCGCTGCGCCCAGGCGTTTGGTGCCAGGCAGGTGCTGCTGCGCACCCCGGCGAGCTTCACGCCGAGCGGCGCGAATCACTCTCGCCTCGCCGCCTTCGCCGAGGCTCGCGCCGCCGAGGGCATCGAGCTGGTCTGGGAGGCCGAGGGCCTGTGGGAGCCGGCGCAGACGCTGTCCGTGGCCCGCAAGCTCGGCATGCAGACCGTCATCCCCGCCTTCGATGGCGCCGGCCGCCCGTTCAACGGCAGCCTTGAGCGCCGCTGGCTGCGGGTCGACGGCGCCGGCCCCACGACCAAGCTGCGAGGCATCCTCGCCGAGTCCCTGGTCCACTCGATGGTCCACGCCGACGTCGCCGCCCCGGTGCTGTTCGCCGGCCCCCGCGCCTACGCCAACATGCGGGCCTTCGCCATCGAGCTGACGATCACCGAGGATGAGGATGGGGATGACGACGATCTGGACGACGATGCGGATGACGTCGAGGACGACACCGCCGAGTGAGCCCTGACTCGCGTCGCGTTGCCCCCTGACGCGTCTCGCGTCGCCAGGGGCTGACGCACCTCGCGTCGCCGATATGCCCAGGGCCCGGGCTGTCTCGCGTCGCCAGGGGCTGACGCACCTCGCGTCGCCCATATGCCCAGGGCCCGGGCTGTCTCGCGTCGCTCATATGCCCAGGCCCGGCCCGGGCCGTCTCGCGTCGCCGGGTCAGGTCGCCGTGTGCCGGGCCCGGAGCGTCGCTCGCCACCGGGCGCGTTCGCGCGCTTTAAACTAGAAAATCGCCGAGGTCGGGTGACCATCGGCGATTTTTTGGCCATCTGGCCAGCGGCTCCGAGGAGACCGCTCGGGCCTTCAGGCCGCGGTACCGCGCTTGGCGGTCTTCTTGCCGGCCTTCTTGCCAGCCTTCTTCGCGGTCTTCTTGGCTCCACCGGCCTTGGCGCCGCCGGCCTTCTTGGAGGCGCCACGCTTGGCGCCGCCGGCCTTCTTGGCAGCCTTCTTCGCACCGGTCTTCTTGCTGGCCTTCTTTGCACCAGCCTTCTTCGCGGTCTTCTTGGCGCCAGCGGCTCCACCGGCCTTGGCGGTCTTCTTGGCGGCGGTCTTCTTGCTGGCCTTCTTGCCAGCAGTCTTCTTCGCGGCCTTCTTCTTCGCGGTCTTGCGCTTAGAGGTCTTCTTGTCGGCCTCGGGCGTGGTCGGGTCGTTGTTTTCGAGCGCCATAACGTGTGGTCCCTCCTTCAGGGGCAACGGTTCTGACCAGTAGTTACATATAAGTCTCACGTAGTGTCAACGCCAATTAACATCTTTTTCACTCAATTATACGAAGGTGAACGACTCTTGTAGGACACTGAGGCCTTTTGACGTGTTTCAGTGAGCTGACTCATACGTTCTTGCGCGGATGCCTCGGTCGAGAGTGTGCAGCGCGCGCCGGGTCTCATCGCTTGCGATGGCTCCGCGGGTGAGCGACAAGACCCATGCCCCTATGCTGACCATCGACTGGACCTCTCAGGACCCCGCGGCGGCCGCCCTCCAGACCCTCGCGGTGGCCATCCCCGGCCGCGACAGCGCGCCCGCCGTCGAGCAACTGTTCGGCGCCGCCATCGCCCAGGCCGCAGCCGCCGCCCGCTTCCGCGGCCGCCCGGGCGAGCAGTTCCGATTCACCCGTGAACAGGGCGGTGCTCTCCAGACGATCGTCCTCCTCGGGGTCGGCGCCGACCCCCTGACCTCCGGGCGCTGGCGGACCCTCGCCCACGCCGCGGTGCGCGCCGCCATCGACGTCGGCAGCGAACACCTCGTGCTCGACCTGCGCCAGGTCGTGCCCCTCGGCGCCGCCATCCCCGCCACCCAGCTCGGCAACCTGCTGAGCCAGGGCCTCGAGCTCGGCACCTACCGCTACGACCGCTACATCGCCGAGGCCCGCCGCAAGCCGAGCACCGTCAAGCGCGTGAGCGTCCTCGGGGTCGACCCCGCCGGCAATGAGGGCGTCCACCGCGGCCAGGAGATCGCGGCCGCCGTGGCCCGCGCCCGCGACCTCGTCAATGGCCCCGCCAACGAGGTCACGCCGACCCACCTCGCCCGCTTCGCCGCCGATGTCGTCACCCGCCTCGAGGGCACCGCCGACATCAAGCTGACCGTGCTCGAGCGCGAGGACTGCGAGAAGCTCGGCATGGGCTCGTACCTCGCCGTCTCCCTCGGCAGTGATCAGCCCCCGAAATTCATCCACCTCCAGTACACCCCGCGCGGCGAGAGCAAGGGCCGCGTGTGCCTGGTCGGCAAGGGCGTCACCTTCGACTCCGGCGGCCTGTCGATCAAGCCCAGTGACGCGATGATGGGCATGAAGATGGACATGGCCGGCGCAGCGGCGGTGCTCAGCGCGCTCGAGGGCGCGGCGCGCATCGGCGCCCCCTGGGAGGTCCATGCGATCGTGCCGGCGACCGAGAACATGACCGGCGGCAGCGCCTACAAGCTCGGCGACGTGCTCACCGCGTCCAACGGCAAGACGATCGAGATCGACAACACCGACGCCGAAGGCCGCCTGACCCTCGCCGACGCGCTCGTCTACGCCGGCAAACTCCAGCCGACCTACACCTTCGACTTCGCCACGCTGACCGGCGCCTGCATCATCGCCCTCGGGCCGCACATCGCCGGCGTCATGTCCAGGGACGATGACCTGTGCGCCCAGTGGCTCGCCGCGGGCGAGCGCGCCGGCGAGGACGCCTGGCGCCTGCCCTTACCAGAAGTGCTCAAGGAGCAGCTCAAGAGCCCGATCGCCGACATGCGCAACACCGGCGAGCGCTGGGCCGGGGCCATCACTGCCGGCCTGTTCCTGTCGGAATTTACCGAGGGCCAGCGCTGGGTGCACGTCGACATCGCCGGCCCGGCGATGGTCCGCAAGCCCTTCGGCGTCAACGACGAGGGCGGCTCCGGCTACGCCGTGGCGACGATCCTCGAGTTCCTGCGCTGACAAGTCCCCGTGCATGCTCGAAGGGACATGGCCCTGACGCCATGTCCCTCCAGACAGGTCTTGAGGACCCGCTAGTTGAGGAACTTGATCTCGGTGATCAGGTTGTTCTCGACCGCGATCTCGATCTCGCTCGAGGTGCCGTCGCAGTCGAGGTTGTTCATCACGTACTGGCCGATCCGCGGGCCGCTGGTGCAGCGGATGAAGGTGTGGAAGCGGACCGCGCGGGCCTCCGTCTTGCTGCCCTGGCTGTCCGCAGGCGGACCCCACACCATGAACGCGACGAACTCCTTGTAGCCGACCTTGACCTCGCCCTTCTTGACCGCCTCGCGCTCCTCGTTCGACAGCTCCGACCAGCGCGCCCACAGGCCCTTTTGCTCGAGGAAGTTCTGACGCTGCGACTCCTGTACCTTCAAGAACGCAGCCCGGTCGTTGTTGGTGGGCAGGTTGTAATAAAACTTGCGGTCGAGGTCGGGCAACCTCTCCGGCGTCATGGCGCAGGCCAGCGTGCCGCAGAGCATGAGACCGGCGACCAGGCGCGACAGCGAGGAGGTGAAGGAGCGAGGCATGCGGTGCATCATAGGCAAGCTGTCCGGTGGTTCAAGAATGCGGCGATGTGCGCGAGGCATAAACCTGCCCGCAGGGTCACAATGACCCCTTCGACGCCGGACAGTCGCGGAGCTTCGCGTTCGTTCGTGAAGCTGCGGTAAAGCCGGCTGGTACCCATGACCCACGTTTCGCCAGGCGCCAGCGCCCGGTCCCGGGACCCGAAACCCGTCGCCTAACTCACACACGATCCGCCCGCGTCCCCCCGATGCCGGGGTTGGCCAGGCTCGGGAGCGAGCCGCGGACGTTGACATGGTGCGCCAAAATGATAGCCTGGCGAGGCTTTTCGGCGAATCCTCGCCCGCTCCTTGAAGGCGCTTCATGAGCGATTTCAATATCGGTGACAAGGCCGTCTACCCCGGCCATGGTGTGGCAGAGGTGACGGGCTTGG
>JAYUXQ010000817.1:0-3688 GCA_043752905.1 Nannocystis sp.
TCGTCGGGCGTGCGGGCCAGCATGCGTGGAAGGATCTGCTCGGCGAGGGTCGGATTTTGGGTGGCGATCGCGTAGAGCGGGCCGCGGGCGGGCGCGAACGCGGGGTCGGCCTCGTAGCTGTTTATCAACAGCTCGGCGACCTCGGGGGCGAGGGTGCTCAGGTCGGTGTGGGCGCCGCGGGCCAGCTCGGCGCGCAGGTAAAGGTCGGCGGCGGTCGTGTATGTGCGTACCGAGGATCGCAGCTCGCTGGCGGCGGGGCCGGCGAGCAGGATGGCGGGGTCGGCGGGGCGCAGCGCGAGCAGCTCGGCGAGGTTGCGGGCGCCGAGGGTCGGGTCGTCGGCGTAGGCGGAGATGGGAGCGTCGAACATGACGCTCGGGCGCAGGTCGGAGTTGGTCGGGCCCTCGCCCGCCCACGCGCGCAGGGCTGTCCCATCGGCCAGGTAGGAGGCGAGCAGGTCGCGCAGGTCGAGGGTCGCCGAGGGGTGGTCGGCGAGCCGGTCGAGGCGCGCGCGGTCGAGGCGCAAGGCAGGGTCGCGGTCGGTCGGGACGCGGCCGACGAGCGCGAGCGAGGGGGTGCCGACGTTGTAGATGCCGAGGAATGCGTGCACCTCGGGGAACACGCCGAGGAACGTGCGGACGACGCTGCGCAGCTCGTTCGGGCCGAGCTGGTACAACGGCAGCCACTGGCAGAACAGGGCGCCGGGACGCAGGTGCTCGCGTACGGCGGTGAAGTGCTCCTCGGCGTAGAGCGAGCCTGCGCCATCCTGGCCGGGGTGGAACAGGTCGGCGAGGGCGAGGTCGTACTGTCCGGGGCTGGCGACGACGAAGCGTCGGGCGTCGGCGGCGTGGAGGTGGGTACGCGCGCGGTCGGTCAGTCCATAGTTGATGTCGGCGAAGCGCGGGAGCAGCTCCAGCACCTCGGGGACCAGCTCGACGCCGTCGGCCTCGGCGTCGATCATCTGCAAGGCGGCGCCCATGGTCGCGCCGGTGCCGATGCCCAGGAACATGGCCTTTTGGACAGGCACCGTGCCAGCGCCGGCGCCGAGCATCGCGCACAGGTGACCCATGCGATGCTCGCCGAAGCTGAAGGCTCCCCCCATCTTGAAGTGCTTGCCGACCTGTAATCTACGCAGGGCGGGGGTCTGAGGTTGACCGGGGCTCGCGGGGGTCTCGGGGCGCTCGCTGACGAGGACGAGGCCGTGGAGGGTCTCGCGGCGGTCGAGGACGGTCCAGCCGGGCTCGGCCGGCAACAGCCCGAGCGAGCGCGGGGCGGCGGCGGTGAGCCCGATGGCAATAATGGCACCACCGACGAGCAGGGCCGGGTGGAAGCGGCGAAACCACCCGAACAGGGCGAACACCGCGAGGTATGTATAGAGTACGAGATAGAGCGCGTCGGCGTAGCCGAGCCGCGGCACCGCCCATAATCCGAACACGAAGGGGGCCAGCGCGCCGCCGAAGGTGTTGAGGGCATAGGCGCGGCCGATGCCGCGTCCGGCGGCGGAGATCAGGCCGGTGACGTGGGCGAACAGGGCGCCCATCACGATCGTCGCCGGCAGGAACACGACGGCCGCCACGGCCAGCTCGGCGAGCACCGAGCGCGTGAGGCCGGGGTGCTCTGGCAGCAACGCGGACAGCAGGGCGGGCGAGGCCTGGAGCGCGAACGCGGCGGGGATGACGAGCACGGCCATCGCGGCGAGCAGGCCGAGAGTCACGCCGCCGGGTCGACCGGCGACCGCCCGCGCGGCGCAGCGCTGATAGACCGCGGCGCCGACCGCGGTGCCGGTCAGGTAGACCGCGAGGATGTTGGCAAAGGTATAGACGGTGTTCTCGAGGTTCTGCGCGAGCACCTGCACGCCGACCACCTCGAGGCCGACGCCCGCGAAGCCGGCGCCGAAGGTGACGAGGTGCAGCAGCCAGGGCTCGCGCAGCAGCTCTCCGTCGGGGTCGCGCGAGACGTCCACGCCGGAGGGGTCGACCGCGGCTGTCTCTCGGAGCATGTCCTCACGGACAGCCCGCGTGAGCGCCTCGTGGCCGTCGGGGCGGGTGATGGCGAGGTTCGGGTCGACCGTGCGCGGCTTCGGGGCGAGGTCGCGGCCGCGGGCCCAGCGGCGCACGAGCAGCGCGGCGGCGAGGCCGAGCGCGGCGGGGACGACGGCGCCGAGGGCGTAGCCGAGGCGGGGGAGCACGAGGTAGACGGCGAGCAGGACGCCGGCGGTGGCGCCGGCGGTGTTGGCGGCGTAGAGGCGGCCGAGGCCACGGCCCTCGGGGTCGCCGGCGAGGGCGCGGCGGCGGGCGGTGGCGAGGGCGGCCAGGGTGGCGCCGAGGCACACGGTGCCTGGCAGCAGCGCGAGGGTTGCGACCAGCAGGCTCGCGAGGAGGGCGCCCGGCGAATTGCCGGCGCCGGCGAGCGGCCCGAGCAGCGGCGGGACGACGCTGGCGAGCGCGTGCAGGAGATACGGCGAGACGATGGCGAAGCCGGCGGCGACCAGCTCGAGGATGATGAACAGGCGCACCGGGTCTTCACAGGTCTCGGCGCGGCGATGCAGGGCGGCGGCGCCGAGCGCCATGCCGCCGAAGAAGCCGGCGAGCGTGGCGAGCACGCCGAGCGTCTCGCTGCCGAGCGAGAGGGCGAGCAGGCGGGTCCACAGCAGCTCGTAGCCGAGGGCGGCGGCGCCGGACAGGAAGAACGCGAGCAGCAAGACGGCGTCGGCGGGCGTGGGGTCGTCTCGCGTCGGCGTCGGCATGTTGCGACACGAGCATACACGGGGTCGGCGTGGTCTGTCGTGGGGCTTCTCACTTGCAGCGAGGTGGGGCCCGACTACCATCGCGGCCGTGAAGATCGCTGTCATCGGTGGTGGACCTGCGGGCCTCTATTTCAGCCTCTTGATGAAGAAGGCGCGGCCGGAATACGAGGTCGTGGTCGTCGAACGCAACCGTGCCGACGACACCTTCGGGTGGGGCGTGGTGTTCTCGAACGAGACGCTCGGCCACTTCCGTACGGCGGACCCGGAGAGCTTCGCCCGGATCACGGAGGCGTTCGCGTACTGGGACAACATCGACACCCACTTCAAGGGCAAGGTGATCCGCTCCGGCGGCCACGGCTTCTGCGGGATCGCCCGGCGGAGACTGTTGCAGATCCTTCAGGAGCGCGGGCGGGAGCTGGGGGTCGTGCTGCGCTTCTCGACCGAGGTCGAGGAGATCGGCGCGCTGGCGGGGTTCGACGTCGTCGTCGCGGCGGACGGGATCAACAGCCGGATCCGCGGCGCGCACGCGGAGGTGTTCAAGCCGACGATCGAGCCGGGCGCGGCGCGCTTTATCTGGCTGGGGACGACGCGTCGCTTCGAGGCCTTCACGTTTCTGATCCGCGAGACCGAGCACGGGCTGTTTCAGGTCCACGCCTATCCCTTCGACCAGACGACCAGCACCTTCATCGTCGAGACCGACCCTGACACGTGGCGGCGCGCCGGGCTCGACGCGGCGAGCGTCGACGAGAGCGTGGCGTACCTCGAGGCGCTGTTCGCCCCGGAGCTGCAAGGGCACCGCTTGTTGACCAACAAGTCGGCGTGGATCAATTTTCGGACGATCTCCTGCGAGCGCTGGTCGCATGACAACATCGTGCTGATCGGCGACGCGGCGCACACGGCCCACTTCTCGATCGGCTCCGGGACCAAGCTGGCGATGGAGGACT
>JAYUXQ010000818.1:0-3677 GCA_043752905.1 Nannocystis sp.
CCTGCACCCGCAGGAGTATGTCTACTTCAATCGTCTGGTCGGCGGCCTCGGTGGCGCCCACGGCAACTACGACACCGACTACTACGGCAACAGCTACAAGGAGGCCTTTACCGGGCTGCGCGACTCGCTGTGGCGCGATGAACCGGAGGCCTACCTCGATACCATGTACTACTTTCGCGGCTGCATCAGCGCCTACACGGCCGGTCACTACCTGCCCCCGAACTTTCGCATCCATCGCTCGCGCCCGGGGATCAAGCGCAGCGCCGACTTCCACGTCGGCTACACGCGCGGCCACTGCGATCGCAGGTCCGCGGGCTCGCCGGTGCTGTTCACCGTCGAGCGCGAGGGCGCGGCGCTCAACGTCGTCCGCGACCTGCGTCGCGCCGCCGAACGCCGCGAGGAGGCCGCGCCATGACAACGCATGATCCGCAGGGTGCACAGAGTGCACAGAGTGCACAGGGTGCACAGAGCATGGATGCGACGACCGGCGAGCAGGCGCTCGTGGTCGCCGGGCGCGAGCTACGGGCCGCGCGGGCGATCGCCCTCGACCCGACCTGCGACGGTGCGCTCGCGGCTAGCCACCTCGCCGTCGCCTGGGAGGGCCTGGCCCGAGGGACATGGCCCGCGGGACAGGTACCAGAGGACAGCAAGCAATGGCTGCGCCCGGAGGACCGCGCCGCGCTGCTGCCGAGGCTGGCCCGGGCGGTCGACGAGGTGCTGCCCGCCGTGCTCGCCGCACGCGGGCGCGGGTCGTTCGAGCCGACCCCGTGGACGGTCTCTGCCACCGCGCTCGAGCGTCACTGCGACGCGCTCGGCCTGGTGCTCGCGCGCCACCGCCGGCCGGCACCGCGCTTCGTGGCGTGGCGCCGGCGCGGCGTGGTGATCGCCGCGATCGCGGCGCTCGGGGTGCTCGCGCTGCGGCCGTGGCAGTCGGAGAGCTTCGGTCCATGGCGCGGGACCTACTATAATCGCATGGACTTCACCGGCCAGAGCGAGGTCCGCCGCGACCTCGACCTGCGCTTCGAATGGGGCAACGGCTCGCCGATGGACGTCATCCCGAACGACCGCTTCTCGGCCCGCTGGGACACCTGCCTGACGATCCCGACGACCCGCACGGTCGCGTTTCAGCTGGTCTCGGACGACGGCTCGCGGCTCGAGGTCGACGGCGCGCTCGTCGTCGACAACTGGGGGAAGCACACGGCGACCGCCAGAGGCGAGAAGATCGAGCTCGCCGCGGGCGAGCATCACCTGCGCGTCGAATACTTCGAGGAGCGCAACACCGCGAGCGTGGCGCTGCTCGCCTCGCTCGACGGCGCCGCGCCGCAGGACATCCCGCGCTCGATGCTGCGCGCGCCCGACGACGACGACGAGAGCCCCTGCGGCGAGTGAACCGCAGGGGCGCGCTCGCGGCGATCACTGGAGCAGCAGCGTCAGCTTGGCCATGTCGAGGGTGCCGGTGTCGCCCGGCGCCGCGTCGGCGACGCAGAACTTCCAGGTGCCCATCGCCTGCGCGCCGTTGAAGTCGGCGAACTTGAGGCCCGGGCCCTTGCCGGGGTTGGCGAAGTAGTCGCAAGCGCCGTCGTCGGCACACACGGTCTGGGTGCCGGCGATGCTGTCGCCCATCTTCTCGGCGTCCTTGGCCCCGGTGTCGCGGAACTGGATCGGCGAGGTCTTCTTGAAGTCCGAGCTCTCGAAGGACACGTCGGTGCCGTTGTCCGCGGCCTCGAGCACGCCCGGGCGGCTGAGCACGGTCAGGGTCTTGGCGTTGGCCGGGCTAAACAGCTTGAACGTGAGGTCGCCGATCCAGGTGTGGTCCATGCCCACCACGAGGATCGCGCCCGTGATGATGCCGGCCTTGGCGACCACGAGGTCGGTGCAGATCATGCTCGCCTGGACGCCCGTGTACTTGTCGTCGGGGATCGCCAGCGCCAGCATCTTCTTCTCGCCGGTCGCCACGTTCTCGAGCTTGCAGGTCGCGCCGCAGCCGTCGTCCGGCAAGATGTTGCCGTCGTCGCAGTCCTCGACGCCCATGTTGACGAAGGTGTCGCCGCACTTGGCCGCCTTGCAACCCATGACGCAGGCGTCGGTGTTGCTCATGTTGGCGTCGTCGCAGTCCTCGACGCCGGTCTGGGTGAAGCCGTCGCCACACTTCGCGCTGGTGCACATCAGGGTGCACAGGCCGTCATTGGCGTTGGCCGGGCCGAGGTCGCACTGCTCCGCGTCCTGCACGAAGGCGTCGCCGCAGGCGGCGTTCTTGCAGACGGTCGTGCACTCGTCGGTCTCGACGTCGTTGCCGTCGTCGCACTGCTCATCGGGGCCCTTGAAGCCGTCGCCGCAGATGTTATCGGTGCAGTCGGCCTTGCACGCCTGATCGTCGCCGTTCATGTCACCGTTGTCGCACTGCTCGTTGTTCTCCCACACGAAGGCGTCGCCACAGATCGGCGCCTTGCACGTCGAGGTGCAGTCGCCGCTGTCCTTGTTGGCCTCGCCGAGGTCGCAGTCCTCCATCAGGCTCGCCTGCACGAAGGTGTCGCCGCAGGTCGGATCGGTGCACACGTCGGTGCAGCCGTCGTCGTTGTCGCCGTTGGCCCCGTCGTCGCACGCCTCGCCAGCGTCGACGACTTTGTTGCCGCAGTCCTCGAGCTGGCAGGCGTCGTTGCAGCCGTCGCCGACGTCCAGGTTGCCGTCGTCACAGGGCTCGGCCGGGCTCTGCTTGCCGTCACCGCACACGTTGAGGGTGCAGTCCACGAGGCACGAGCCCATGTCGCCGTTGTTCTTGCCGTCGTCGCAGGCCTCGACGTCGAGCTGCACGAAGCCGTCGCCGCACACCGCGTTCTTGCACTCCGGCGTGCACACACCCTCGGGCGAGTTCTGGTCCTTGGCGTCGCACTCCTCGCCCTTGACCGGCTGCAGGAAGCCGTCGCCGCACTCGGCCGGCGTACAGTTGGCGGTGCACTCGTCGGTGTCGTCCTTGTTGCCGTCGTCGCAGCCCTCGGTCTTCGCCACCACGCCGTCGCCGCAGCTCTGCACCGCGCAGGCATTGGTACAGTCGTCGGTGTCGTCCTGGTTGCCGTCGTCGCAGCCCTCGCCCGGGCCGACCAGGCCGTCGCCGCAGACGTTGGCCTTGCACGTGGCCGTACACGCCTTGTCGTCGGCGTTGTCGGCCCCGTTGTCACACTCCTCGCCCTCCTCCTGCATGCCGTTGCCGCAGACGGGGGTCACCGGTCCGCCAGTCGTCGGCTGCTCGTCCGTGGTGCTGGCGTCGGTGGTCGGCGCATCGGTGGTCGGCGTGGCGGTGGTCGGCGCGACCGTGGTCTCGGCGGACTCGGTGGTGCCCTCGGACCCCGAGCTGTCGCCCTCGGTCGTCGTCCCGGTCCCGCCACCGCAGGCGAGCGTCAAGCCGCTGCCCACCACCCCCAGCGATGCCACCAAACACTTCGAGATAATCGAACGAACATGCATGTCGCCACGCTAGAGCACCGCGTCGGGCCTGGCAATGCGCATCCCACTACGCGCCGCAGCGGCGAATGGATGATCGCGAACCGGTCGATTCAGGTCGCGGCGCGGATCTGTGCCTCGAGCCAGCCCTGCTCCGTGCTGAGCTTGCGATGCTCGGCCGCGTCGATCGAGTCGTGCTGGGCGGCCAGCTCGGCGTTGACGCGGACCAGCGCCTCGCG
>JAYUXQ010000819.1:0-3676 GCA_043752905.1 Nannocystis sp.
GGTCGCGGCGCCGCCGGGATCGAGGGTCATCCGTCCTCCTCCAGCCACGTGCGGGCGAGGGCCGCGATACGGACATTGTCGGGCACATTGGCGAGAAAGCGGGCGCGCACCGCGGGGTCGGCGATCGCGGCAGCCTGGGCGTGCACCCGGTCCCGCGCCACCGCGATCACCTCGCGCGCCTTGGCGAAGTGACCCGCCGCCCAGCTCGACTCGGCGTACGCGAGCCGGATCATCGCCTCGAATTCCTCGATGCCGCCGAGCATCGTCAGCGTGGCGTGGGCCTCGCGCGCGGCGGCGAGGGCCTCCTCGACGCGACCGCCCGCCAGGAGGGCCTGGGACGCCGCTGCGAGCGCCCCGGCGCCCGCCGGCGGCGTCGCCACCAACAGCTCGACGGCGGCTCGCGCCTCGCGCTCGGCCTCCTCGGCGCGATTGGCTAGCAGGTGGATCCGTGACAGGTAGATGCGCGTCCAGCCCTCGAAGCGGACGTCGCCGTGCTCGTGTGCGCTGGCGATCGCCGAGCTCGCCGCCGAGGCCGCCAGACCGAGCGCTCCGGCGCCCGCCAGCACCAGGCTGAGGTTCTGTCGGGCGCGCTGGAGAATGGTCTGCAGGCCCATGCGCGTGGCGGCCACCGATGCCTGCTCGAGCTCGTCGCGCGCAGCCGCATAATCGCCGAGCTCGATGTACCCGAAGGCGAGGCTCACACGCGCGTTGCAGGCGTTGCGGACGTCGCCCACCTGCTCGAAGGCAGCGAGCGCCGCCTCGTACCCCGCGGCCGCACCTCCGAGGTCGCCGAGGTGCCGCGCGTGCGCGCCGCGGAGTCGATGGATCTCGGCGAGCGCGCGTGGAGTCAGCGTATGCACGAGCCGATGGACATGGACGAGGATCGCCGAGGCGAGGTCATAGCGAGCGGCGTGGAACAGCTGGCGCGCCGCGACGCACAGGCAGCTCGCGCGCTCGCTCGCGACGTCGCTGGTCCAGGTGGTCGCGTCGAGATCCGCGGCGATCGTCTCGGCCACGGCATAGTCGCCGCGCCGGCCCGCCGCGATCATCACCTCGGCGCTCGCACGAAACCACGCCGCGGCGCCGCGCTGCAGCAGCTCCAGCGCCTGCGTCGCGCTGCGCTCGGCTTCGACGAAGTTGCCCTCCCAGCGCAGCGCCTCGGCCGTGATCAGGTGCAAGAGGCCGAGCTCCGGCCCGGTCGCGCCGCAGCGGGTCGCGTGGCCGGCCCGCTGCAGGCACCCCTGGAAGTCGTGACCCTCGAGCGCCTGCTCGGCGGCGAGGCGGTAACACTCGGCGGCGCGCGGCAGGGCGCCGCCGCGGTCGAAGTGCTCCGCGAGCACCAGCGCGTCGCGCTCGCCGGTGCGCACATACCATTCACCGGCGAGCGTATGCCCGAGGCGGCGGTCCGCGTCGGTGAGCGCCGCATAGGCGGCATCACGCACGAGGGCGTGGCGAAACACGTACTCGTCGTCGGTGAGCTCGGCGCCGGCGCGGCGCGTGACGAGCTCGCGGCGCACGAGCTCGGGCAGCCACGCGACGATCTGCGCGGTCCGCTGGGGGCTCCCGAGCAGGGCGTAGACGCCGGCGCCGCGAAACGTCTCACCGAAGATGCTCGCCGCGCGCAGGACCCTGCGCGCCTCTGGCTCGAGGTCCTCCAGGCGCGCCTGCACCATCGCCATCACTGTCTCGGGCAGCGCCTCGTCGTTGCCGCTGGCGACCGCCCGGATGAGCTCCTCGAGGTAGAACGCATTGCCGGCCGCCAGCTCGACGATCCGCGCCACCGTCGGGGCCAGCGCTCCCGCCCCGAGCACCTCGCGCACGAGCCGCTCGCAGGCCTTGCGCGACAGCTCCCCGAGCCGCAATGTGGTCAGGTTGCGGTCCTCCCACAGCCGGGGAAAACTGCGCGTGACCTCGGGACGGCCGAGGCCTATCACCATCAGCGCCCCCTCGGACAGGTGGCGCAGCAGCCCGTCGACGAGCGACACCGTCGGCAGGTCGCCCCAGTGCAGGTTCTCGAGCACGAGCACGACCGGCTGGACCAGGCACTCGGCCGCGAAGAAGTCCGCGCACGCGAGGCGCACCTGGTCGCCCATGAGCGTCGCGTCTTGCCGTGCGGCGCGCAGCTGCACGCTGCGCTCGTCGGGGAACGGGACATCGATGAGCTCGCCCAGGAACTCGATGACGCGTTGCTGCTGATTGGCCGGGACGCGCCCCTCGACGCGGGCACGGAGCTTGTGCTGGCGCACCGCCAGCGCCTCTCCGGTCCGGATGCCGAGCCCGGTGCGCAGCGCATCCGCCAGCAGCGCGAAGGGCGACCCGGCGCTGATGGGGTCGCCGCGACCGGTCCACACCTCGACTGGCTGCGCCCGGGCCCGTAGCCGGCGCACGAACTCGGCGCGCAGCCTCGACTTCCCGATCCCCGTCACCGACGACAGCAGGACCGCCCGCGCCGCCGGCTCCTCGACGCACTCGTTGAACAGGTCCATGAGGGCCGCCAGCTCGCGGTCGCGTCCGACGCACGACGTGACCTTGCCGAGCAGCGTACGGACCGGCTCGAGGTCGCTGCACTCTCCGTGCAGTCGGAGGCCGCCGGCATCGCCCCCGACCTCGAAGTGCGCGTCGAGCAGGCCCGCGGTCACGTCATCGATCCCGATCGGGGGACCCTGGGTCGGCTCGCGGCCCGCGGAGCTCCGCTGCACCGCGCGGAGCCTCTCGACCGCGCGGTCGATCACCTCGCCGAGCGGCCAACCATCGGTGACGAGGCCCCGTCCGGTCGCGATCGCCATGAGCGCGTCCGGCATGAGCACCCGCATCGCCAGCGCGCAGCGAGCCGCCCGCGCCGCCTGATCGGTCGCGGCGACCGAGCCCGCGAGCGTCGCTATCAGTGAACCGTCGGCGAGCTGCTCGAGGCGCCCGCCATGGCGCAGCACCTCCGCCCGCAGCGACGCGCTCGGGGCATCCGCGTCCGATATCAGGGTCGCCGCGTCCTGCACGGCGCGCCCGCCCCCCGGAGGCAGCGCGAGCACCACGCTGAGCAGCCGCTGCTCCCGGGTGCCGAGCTCGAGCTGGGGCGTCGGTGTGGATGGGCGCGGTTGGTCCGTGGGCGCGTCGATGCGGGCGAGCGCCTCGGCGACCACACCGGCGTCGGCGGGGCGCTCTGCCGGGTCCTTGGCGAGCATGGAGGCGACCAGCGCGTCGAGCCGGGGCGAGACGTGGGCCGAGATCTGGGCGAGGCGCGGCGGCTCGTCGAGGAGGATCTTGGCCAGCACAGCGACGACATGATCGGCGACGAAGGGTGGCAGCCTGGTGATGCACTCGAACAGCACGCAACCGAGGGCGAACACATCGGCCCGGGCGTCGATCCCGGCGGCGCCGCGGGCCTGCTCCGGGGACATGTACGCCGGCGTACCGATCATCATGCCCGTCCGCGTCAGCCCGCTCGCAGCGACCGTCATCCGCGCGATCCCGAAGTCGAGCACCTTGACCCGATCGAGCTGGCGATCGACGAGGAACAGGTTGCTCGGCTTGATGTCGCGATGCAAAATGCCGCGACGGTGAGCCACCGCCAGCGCCTCGGCCGCCCCCGTGAGCACTTGCAGGCTCTCGGCGACCGTCAACCCCTCGCGCGCCAGCCGTTGGCTCAGGTCCTCGCCCTCGAGCCACTCCATGGCGAGGA
>JAYUXQ010000820.1:0-3674 GCA_043752905.1 Nannocystis sp.
TCTCTTGCAAGTCGAAGTCACCGCCGAGCACTCGGACGGCGTCAGGATGCAGCTCGAGAATGGTGACCTGACCGAGCTGACGCCGGTTGGACCTGGCGATCGACCGCGACACCGGCGTCATGCATGTCCTGCTCGAGCGCAAGAGCGGCGATGGCCTGGTGTGGTGGGCCGGCGAGATGCCAGGGTGGGGCACCGATGTGATCGCTAAGCTACTGTCCGCCGGGGATGAAGAAGGAGTAATTTCATATGATCCTGAAGCCGAGGTGCTCATTGAGATGCGCGCTTTGCCAGGGATGAGCGGTGGGGGGATCTATGACGAGAGAGGTTTGCAAGTTGCCATTGCGGTGCGCGCGTCGTCCGTAGATATTGGTATGCAATATGTACGAGCAGTTCGCATGAGCCATCTTGTTCATCGCATGAATTTGACGTTCACTTCGCTGCAAGCCGAGACACAAATGCGGGTATCTCCCTACCTCGAAAGTTTTTGACGACGAAGCCCTGCTGCGGCTCGACGCACGTGTCCGGCTCAAGCCGTATGTTGCCATCGACACGGTATGACCATCACGCTCATGCCCGTCGGTGTAGTTCGTTCGTCTCGCGCCGCGGCGATCGACGACGAATGGGACGCGGTGCACAGCCGCATCGAGCTCGACGCGGCCCGCTTCAGCCCGGAGGCGCTGGGGGGGTGGACAGCTTCTCGCGCGTCGAGGTGGTGTTCTACACGGACCGGGTCGACCCGGCGAAGATCGAGACGGGGGCCCACTGATGCGGCGCTACTGGGGCTGATGGCCTTGCGGGGGCGATCCGTCTGATGCAATAGGGGGAGTGGTCCAGGTCGCGTCCGGGTGCTCGCCGAGCGCGGGCGGGCGGCGGTAAATGTCGATCGGCGTGCGCGACAGGACGATCGGGCTGCGCAGGCACGGGGTGTGGCCGTCGTCCATGGTCGTGAACAGGTCGCGGGCGCGCAGCTGCGGGTCGTCGGCCAGATCGCCGAGGTCCTGGATCGGGCCGTGCGGGACGATCGTGTCGGCGAGCAGCGCGAGCCAGGTCGCGCGTGGCCGTTCGGACAGCTTTGCGGCGATCGCAGGCACGAGGACGTCGCGGTGGGCGACGCGGGCAGGGTTGCTGGCGAAGCGCGGGTCGTCGGCCCATTGCGGCTGGTCGAGCGCGTGGCACAGCGCGGTGAACTGGGCGTCGTTGCCGACGGCGAGCATCAGCGGGCGGTCGGCGCACCCGAAACTCTGATAAGGGACGATGCTCGCGTGGGCGTCGCCGAGCGGGCGCGGGACCTCGCCGGTGCATAGAAAGTTCATGGCGACGTTGGCGAGGCCGCTGACCTGGGTGTCATATAGTGCGAGTTCGCAGCGCTGGCCGAGGCCGCTGCGGTCGCGCTCGCGCAGGGCGGCGAGGATGGCGATCACGGCGTGCAGGCCGGTCGAGAGGTCGGCCACCGCGACGCCGACCTTGGTCGGGTGGGCGGGGTCGGGGCCGGTGACGCTCATCAGGCCGGCCATCGCCTGGGTGATCGCGTCGTAGCCGGGGCGCGGGGCCAGAGGGCCGGTCGAGCCAAAGCCGGTGATGCTGCAATAGACGAGGCGCGGGCAGCGGGCGTGCAGCGAATCGAAGTCGAGGCCGTGGCGCGCGAGGTCGCCGTTCTTATAATTTTCGATCAGGACGTCGGCGTCGGCGAGGAGGTCGAGCAGGGCGGCGAGGTCGGCGGGCCGCGTGAAGTCGAGGACGCGGGACCGCTTGTTGCGATTGGCCGTGAGGTAGTAGGCGGCGGTGCCGTCGTGTTCGGGGGGGCCCCAGCGGCGGGTGTCGTCGCCGCGGGGGTGCTCGACCTTGATGACATCGGCGCCGAGATCGCCGAGGATCTGGGCGGCGTAGGGGCCAGCCAGGACGCGTGAGAGGTCGACCACACGCAGGTCCGACAGGGGCAGACGGGGTCCAGGAGGCACGGGGAGGCAGGATGCGACGATTGTTGCCCAGAATGCAACAGCGTGTGCCGGCCCCCGGGCTGTCCCCAGGGGCCCCGGCGGTGTACCTTCGCGCCGCATCATGAAGTACACGACGAAGATCCTGCTGGCGACGGCGCTGCTGTCGATGGGTTGCACGAGTGAGCTGGACGGTAAGCCGGTCGCCAAGGTCGGTGAGGCCAAGGGCGACGTGAAGGCGGCCACGGATGTGAAGGGGGATGTGAAGGCGCTGGCGGCCGAGCGCACGCTCAAGGCGGACCCGGCGAGCAGCTCGATCGCGTTCGTCGGCGCCAAGCTGACGGGCGATCACAAGGGCGACTTCAAGAACTTCACGGGCGAGGCGACGGTCGCGGGTACGACGCCGAAGTCGGTGCGCTTCTCGATCGACATGGCCACGGTGACCTCGGACGCGGACGACCTGACGACGCACCTCAAGAGCCCGGACTTCTTCGACGTCGCGCAGCACCCGAAGGCGGAGTTCTCCTCGACGTCGCTGGCGGCGAAGGTGGACGGCGCGGCCAACTACGAGGTGACCGGCGACCTCGATCTTCACGGGATCAAGAAGTCGATCGTGTTCCCGGCGACGATCACCGTCGACGATCGCGGCGCCAAGGGCACCGCGGAGTTCAAGATCAACCGCAAGGACTTCAAGATCGAGTACCCGGGCAAGCCCGACGACCTGATCAAGGACGAGGTCCTGCTCAAGATCTCGCTCAATTTCAAGTGAGAGTTCGAGCGTGGCGACGCTCCTGATCAGCGAGGACGCGATGCTGGCCCATGACCAGGGTCGCGGCCACCCCGAGAGCCCGGCCCGGCTGCGGGCGATCCTCGATCGCCTGCGCGCGCGGCCGGTCGCGGGGACGCGGTGGCAGGCGCCGCAGCCGGCCTCGCGCGCGCAGATCGCCCGCGTGCATACGCCGATGTACATCGACTTCGTCGACGGGGTGCGCGGGCAGACCGTGCATATCGACGAGGACGTGGCGATGGCGCCCGGTAGCACCGACGCGAGCTACCTGGCCGCCGGCGCGGCGATCGAGGCGGTCACGGCGGTGATGCAGGGCGCGGCGGATAACGCGTTCGCGCTGGTGCGCCCACCCGGACACCACGCGGAGGTCGACCGCGCGATGGGCTTCTGCGTGTTCGCCAACGTGGCAGTCGCGGCCGAGCACGCGCGCCAGGTGCTCGGGGCGCAGCGGGTGCTCATCGTCGACTGGGATGTGCATCACGGCAACGGCACGCAGCACATCTTCGAGGCCCGCGACGACGTGCTGGTGTTCAACGCGCATCAATGGCCGATGTATCCCGGCACCGGCGGGCTGCACGAGCAGGGCCGCGGCGCCGGCCTCGGCTACACGATCAACGCGCCGCTGCCGGCGGGCATGGGCGACGGCGACTACGCGAGTCTTTTTCGTGAACTGCTGCGGCCGGTGGCCGAGCGCTTCAAGCCCGACCTCGTGCTGGTCTCGGCCGGCTTCGATGCCCATCGCGACGACCCCCTCGGCGGTATGGCCGTCACGGCGGAGGGCTTCGCCGGGCTGTGTGGCGTGGTCCGCGAGATCGCAGGGCACAGCGCGGGCGGCAAGCTGGTGCTGGTGCTCGAGGGCGGATACGACCTCGACGGCCTGGCCGACAGCGCGTACGCCTGCGTCGAGGTGCTCGCCGGGGCGACGCCCCCGGTGGCAGGCTCGGCGAGCGCGG